>CAIYTD010000380.1 GCA_903928955.1 Oligoflexia bacterium
CCTATGGCAGAATATGAGTATCTTAAACTCAATGATTGTGATAGCTTCGCTCAAGTCAGTGTTGGCTTCGTTTGAGTCTGCGGGCAGTGTGTCCATATCGCTCTGAAGCGGCGCCCAGACGTTTGGAGGTTTTATGAGTAAGAAATTATATGTTGGCAATCTGCCATTTTCAGCAACCGATCAAATCCTTGCGGATACATTTGCACAGTGTGGAACTGTTGATTCTGCAAAAATTATTATGGACCGGGACACCGGCCGCAGTAAAGGCTTTGGCTTTGTTGAAATGTCTACCGAAGCAGAAGCCCAGCTTGCAATGAGTAAGTTCAACGGCGCTGATTATGACGGACGGCCGATGACCGTCAATGAAGCTAAACCCATGGTTCCTCGCGATAATCGCGGGGGAGGCGGTCACGAGCGTAGTTTTGGAGGCGGTAATCGCTACTAGTTTTTTATCTTTTTTTTAGATCACTCAGGAGGGCGAGCTCTAACTCAGTCGCGTTCTCCCGTGTGATTCCTTTTTTTAATTTCGCATCGGCAGAAGTGGGACTAACGAGTGAAAATTTTTCAAGCTAAATTAGGCAAAAATCAATTCAAGTGCTTTCAATGTCGCCTGGTCTTTTCTCAAAGAGACGGCGATTGGGTGAACTGGGATCAAATCCAAGTCCATCTTTGTCGTTCCTGCAATAAGTCCACTAAGAATAAATTAGAAAGATCGCACGAAAACAGTGCTTGATCCGTGTTCCGGTGAGGTCTATTAGTTTTTTCCTAAAAACGGGAAAAACCTTAAGACGTTGAAATGATAAGTAAATTTCTCACCTAAACATTCAGACCGCCGAACGTCTCAGTCTGGAGTTCAAAAAAAGAGTTGAACTATTGCGAATCATTTGCAATAACAGAGTCCAGATTGTGAGCGGTTTGATATGCGTGCGTTTTGTTCTTCTATTTTAATGTTGAGTATTTTAGGAATCGCTGGCTGTGCTTCAGAGAATCCCTCTCCTCTGAATGATGAGGGTTACAAATGGACGACCACACCTTCCTCAAAACCAACTTTATATGCCCTCATCGGAGAGGAACATGAGAGCGGTCATCCCTGCCAGATTCGAGTACTCGGCATCCAAGGAGACTTTAATCAACGAAATGAATTTAAAGCCATCGTTCAAGTGAGCTTTTCCAATGCACCTGATGAAAGCGAAGAATATTCGCATGAAATAGAACTGCCGTTTCACCCTTCTGTAACAAATGCACTAGAAGCAAAGGATCCGTCCACTCCCTTTACCCTCCGTGTCGCAACCCATTCAAACGCAGCGTCGATAGAGAATCTCAAGGGCTTTGTAGCCGAATATTCCGCGTTTTGCAGTACCCATGGACATAATCACTCCAAAAAAAGGTACTGTAAAAATCTACAGAAGGTAACCACCGGTAATCCAGAAAATCCAGGCAATCCAGAAAATCCTGCTGATGATCGTGAGAATGATAATCTATTCTTTGGAGAAGCACCTGGGCCGAGTTTAGGAAATTTCAACTACTTTTGCCAGCCAGGCTGTACTCACAGACACAACCGTTAAGAATTCACCACAAACGGATCAACACTTGAAAAAATCCAAGTGTCATAGGGAACCACCCGAGTCGAAAGTTGAGGATCCATAGGCAGGACAGTCTTTCTGACTTGAAATCCGAGTTGAAAATATGCCCTTTCTGCTTCTTCTGCCTCCCATTCTCCTTGATGACTACTCAACCAAGAAGGCTGAGAACCCGAAATCTGAGCAAGTTCCTGAGAATGCAAAAGGAGAGACGAAAAATCAGCAAACCGCGTGGGCAATCCCCAACCCAAGCAGGGATTATCGGAAACAAACGGAAAGAAAAAACAAAAAAGAACATTTTGGGGATGCAGTAAAATATTGAGATTTCTAAAATCTTCTTCAAATACTTCTATATCTCTTCGCTCATTTTTAATTTGATGAGCATAAGATCTTGCAAGATCCATTCGACGATAAAAATTCCAATAACGTCGTCCTCCGTCTACTTCAACTCCAGTGAGTCGAGCATTTGGAAAAAAATCGGCAATACAACGCGCATAGGACCAGTTCCTGCAACCAATATCTAAAACCTGATGGATCGCTTGAGACTGCTGCAAAGACATTCCTTTTGAAAGTACCCTTTTGTAATACTCATATTCATTTTCAAGTGCATGAAGAGGCACTAGAGCAGGACTGCCCCATCGCAGTCTCATTTTAGAAAATAGCTTTTGTCTTAAAGTAAAATGAATCTCATTTATAATATTGCGTATCACTTATGAAATGCCTTCAAAGCAAAAGCAGAAACTAAACTCACTGAATAGAGAGCCGCTGTTTCAGCACGAAGAATATTCGGCCCTAAATGGACTCGATTTTGAAGTTCTCGATTGCAAAAATCTCTTTCATGAGAACTCCAGCCACCTTCAGGCCCAATTAAAATTCTCCACTCTATTTGAGATGCTACAGGCTGAGATAATAGCCAATCCAACAAAAAAGGGGATTGCTCTCTACTTGCTTCGTCGCACCAAATGCGAACCATCTGTTTTTTTTGAGAAAAAGTCATTAAAAGAGAATCGAGCGAAAGTGGAAGTGCAATCTCCATTTGATCCAATCGACAACACTGCTTCAATGCTTGGTCAGCAATTTTCTGCCAACGCTCTTGAAACTGTGAGGGACCTTTATTCTTCATTTGAACTACCGTGTGGTCAGTTACAATAGGGATCAATTGTTTAACTCCCAATTCAACTGATTTTTCAACAACCCACTCCATCGCAGCTCCTTTCAAAATAGCCATTTCTAAAACAAGGGGCAATAGAGGGCTTCGAACAAGTCCACTCGAAAGGGGCTCAATTTGCTCCCTATATTCGAGAGAAGGATGCCCTCCACGCACTCTGAGAGTGGTAGCTGCATAATTTCCTTTTCCATCCATTGCTTCAATTAGATCTCCGTCCCGAAGCCTAAGCACTCGAGTCGCATGGTTTGCCTCAGTTTCAGATAAAAGGGAGGGGCGATTGGGCTTGGGTAATGGAAGGCAAAGAAGTCGCTTTTTCATTACAGACCTTTTATCATAAGCTAAACTTATGATGAAGCTTACTCTAGTTCTGATACTGATATCGCATTTGGCATGGAGCGGAAATTCCCCCCCCCTACCCCAGCTCCCAGTAAATGACCCACTTCAAAAAAATGTAGACTTCTGGATCACTATTTATAGCAAATTAAATATTCAACAAGGAGTTCTTCATGACGCAAAGTATATCGATCACATATACACAACTTTTGATTTTGCAAAAAATCATCGATCCAAGTCTCAAATAATAAAAAATAGTAAAAAAAAATGGAAACAAGTCCTCCTTTCCCTGCATCATAAGGAAAATAGCCCGGACGCCTTGAAGCGAGAAAATCTCACTCAAGACGAAAAAAAGGCATTTGATCTCTTTCAGGACATTCAAGAGCCTAACAAATATCTCCATGCAGCCCATCGCAAACGCCTCCATTTTCAGTTAGGCCAAAAAGATAATTTTCTCCATGGGCTCTCTCAATCCGGCCAATTTCTTTCTCGTATGGAAGACATTTTCAAAAAAGCAGGAATCCCCTTCGAGCTCACTCGCCTTCCGTTTGTAGAAAGTAATTTTAATCTTCAAGCACGATCGAAAGTTGGGGCGAGTGGAATTTGGCAGTTTATGAAATCTACTGCACAACTGTTCATCCGAGTAGATCCGGTCATCGACGAAAGAAACGATCCTATTCGGGCAACAGTAGCAGCAGCTCAACTCCTTCAATTCAATTTTAACTCTTTAGGAACTTGGCCTCTTGCGATTACCGCCTATAATCACGGTCGAAAAGGAATGATGCGCGCAGTAAGAAAAGTCGGCTCTGATCATCTCGATGCGCTTTTATTGAGCTATCGGAATCGATCTTTTGGTTTCGCCAGCAGCAATTTCTATGCTGAACTTCTAGCCGTCATTGAGCTCGAGAAAAATGCTAAAAAATACTTTGGTAAGATAGAATATACTGAAAACATTCAGTTTATTGAAGCTGAACTACCTCACTCTATTCATGTCCGAAACCTGATTCATGGCCTAAAATGGAACTTAAGACTTTTCAGAAAATTCAATCCAGGATTGACCGAGGCGGTTTATCAAGGAACGTTCTTCATTCCAAAGGGCTATAGCCTTAGAATTCCTTTCGATTCACATAAAGATGAAGAAACAGTCCGCAAAGAATTTTGGAAAAAATACGCTCAAATTCCTAGTAGTTTAAAGCTAAAAACACAAAATAACCTAAAGTATGATACCTCTGAAGAGTCGGTGAAGCTGCGTATCAAGAACCGTAATAGTCAGTTGAGGTAAGTGTTTCATGTTTTTGATTGGGATTGCGGGAGGATCAGGGTCAGGTAAAACAACCTTTGCAAAGAAAATCCTGAATCGAGTTCCAGAGTCAAAGAGTGGCTTTGTTGCTTTGCTGCACCAAGATTCTTATTATCTCGCATCACCTCCCCAGCATTTGAGAGTCCATGGTGAACCTAACTTTGACCATCCAGATGCATTTGATTGGGCACTCCTCAAAAAACATCTCCTGCAATTAAAAAAAGGAGAACGCATTGAAGTTCCCCTCTACGACTATCAAACAAATCGCCGGACTCGAGAAATGATCCCAGTTGGCCCCTGCAAAACGATCCTCATGGAGGGAATTTTTACTCTATGGGACCCAGAAATAAGAAGCCTCTTTAATTTAAAGCTCTACCTCAATGTAGAAGCCGACATCCGCTTTATCCGTCGCCTGCACCGCGACGTCAAAGAAAGAGGCAGAACCTTAGATAATATTATTCGCCAATATTACGATTCAGTCAGACCCATGCATCATGAATATCTTGAACCCACGCGACAGTATGCAGACATTATAGTAGGAGAAGAAACAGATATTGCAGCAGATTTAGTAGCAGCCCGTGTGAACGAAATCATATCTGGAGAAACTCGAAAGGAACTCAATCTTTGAGCGAACTAAAAATTATCCCATTAGGAGGTCTAGGCGAAATTGGAATGAACTGCATGGTCCTTGAGTACGCCGACGAAATCCTCATCGTTGACTGCGGATTGCTTTTTTCTGATTTAGACCATTTTGGGGTAGAATTTGTGATCCCCGATTTCACCTATTTGAAAGAGCGTAAAAACCAGGTGAAAGGCTATATCATGACCCATGGCCATGAAGACCATATTGGCGCTTTGCCTTTTGCGCTGAAAGCTGGAATTAAGGCTCCCATTTTTGCCTCTCCCTTTACAGGCCTCCTCATTCGCCAAAGACTAAAGGAATACGGGCTAGAGAACCAAGTAGATCTTCGCATTTTTAAAATGGGCGATCGAATAGAGTTCAATCAATTCAAGATCACACCTGTTTCTGTGAATCACAGCATAGTGGATTCAGCTGCTCTCTTAATAGATACACCCCTAGGTCGTGTAATTCATACCGGTGATTTCAAAATTGATCCTACTCCTTTTTTTGGCCAAGGAATTGACTTAAATACATTTTCTCGCGCAGGAGATGAGGGAGTTCTCCTCCTACTTTCAGACTCTACAAATGTAGAACGCCACGATCACAGCATGAGCGAAAGTATTATCTATCAAAAATTTGAACAACTTTTTGCTGCAGCAGAAGGACTTACAATCGTATCGATGTTTGCATCTAATGTAGGGCGCATGGGACAAATTTTCGATCTTGCCCATCGTCTCAATAAAAAAATTGCCCTTGCAGGGCGAACCATGGAACAAAATGTTCGGCTTGGAAGTGAAGCAGGATTTCTTAAAAATGTAGAATCTCAACTCATCAGCTTAGACGACTTAGACCATTACCCAAGAAATAACGTCATCGTACTCTCCACCGGCAGCCAAGGAGAACATCGATCCGCTCTCATTCGTGTTGCAATGGGTGAACATTCTCAGATTCAACTTCAACCGGGAGATTTAGTTCTCATGAGCTCAAAGTTCATTCCAGGGAATGAAAAAGCCATTGGAAGAATGATTAATCATTTATTTAAACAAGGTGCCGAGGTCCTTTACGAGGCAGTTCACGATATTCATGTTTCTGGCCATGCCACCCGTCCAGAACTCAAAGAAATGCTAACCCGAGTTCGACCGAAATTTTTTATTCCTATTCATGGCGAATATCGGCATCTCGTTCATCATTCTATTTTAGCAAAAGAAACTGGCATCCCCTCAGAAAATGTACTCATCGCTGTAAATGGGGACGTCATCCAAATTACTCCTGATACTTGTCGAATTATAGAACATAGAGAAGAATTAAGAGTTCTGGTTGAAGGCAGAGAGGGAAATGATATTTCGAAACTCGTACTGCGTGAACGACGACAAATGGGTGAAAAAGGATTAGTTTTTTCATTGCTTGTTAGAAACACTGAAAGTCGTAGAATTATTGCAGGACCAGAAATCATTTTTAAAGGGCTTGCTAATGAAAATCAAGAGGGATGGTTAATGGGAGAAGCCAAAAAACTAGTAAAAAAGGCTATATCTGATTATGACCATTCTCTGGATGCCCGAGAACCACAGATAGACCTGCAAGAAACTATTCGCATTGAACTCAGACGTTTCTTCAATCATAATCTAAGGAAAAAACCAATCGTTTTACCTATCATCTTAGATCTTTAAGTGCATCCACGTTGAATACCTGATAATTTTACTAAAGTCTAAGAACTTTTCCTCCGATAGTTTAACTAGAGCGAGGTGGTTTTAAAATGTTTAAAAGTAAACCAGTCCCAGAAAAACCGAACGAAAGTCATCCTATTGAAGGCAAGAAATCTGAAATAAACACATCAGATCCTGCACCTAAAAATAAAGGAAGAGAAGCACTTCCTGGCAATTGCTTTGCCTGGAACTGTAAAACAAGTGCCACTCGATTTAATTTTTGCGAAGAGCATTACGATCATTTCAAGTTTGGCCTAATCAAAAAAACTGGAGAGCCAGTTTCCGATTATGAAAAAAAGATTGAGCACTATACAGCCTATAAATCCAAACAACGGAAAAAACAGGCTGCTTAGAAGACTCGACAGAGCTGTACCCACCCCTCCTCGAGGGAGCTTCAGGATCCTCCCGATCATCGGAGCTCCCTTTCATACTACTATTCCGAAATTTTTCAAAGCTTGATGCTGAATATCCCGAATATCAGCTAATGCATGAGATGCAAGATCCATCATAGTATAGAGATCTTTTTTCGAAAAAGCTTTCTGCTCCCCTGTTCCTTGGACTTCAATAAAATTTCCATTACCAGTCATGACAAAATTCATATCTACATCACAAGTTGAGTCCTCAGAATAATCTAAATCAACCAATACATCTTCACCTCGAATTCCAACACTCACCGCTGAAATACTATCTACTATTGTACCCACTGCAATTTTCTTTTCACGAATGAGCTTTTCCAATGCGATTGCTAAAGCAACACATCCACCAGTAATGGAAGTAGTTCGAGTTCCACCGTCAGCCTGCAACACATCACAATCGACTACAATAGTTCGTTCACCCAATTTTTTCAAATCTACCATGGATCGCAACGCTCTACTAATCAAGCGTTGAATTTCTTGAGTACGGCCGGTTACCTTTTCACGCTCTCTTTTATTTCTAGTATGCGTTGCCCGAGGAAGCATGGAGTACTCAGCTGTAATCCATCCTTTTCCTTTGCCTGCAAGCCAAGGAGGAACCTTCTCTTCGATAGAAGCAGTACATAAAACATGAGTATTTCCTGAACAGATTAAAACAGATCCTTCTGCATAGCGATTAACATTCCCCTCAATTGTAACTGGTCTAATTTGATCAAATTTTCTGCCACTGGGTTCTCTCTGAATCATTGCAATATTCCTAAGGTGTGTAGTAGATCTTTTAACTGATGTATCATAATTTGATGAATGGCGCATACCGTTTTGCAAATCAGGTTTTAGATGAATGCGACTCAACCAATAATATCGCTAAAGAAATGGCTGAAAGCGGAGCACCTCACGGAACATGGGTTTCAGCTCGGATTCAACATTCTGGAAGAGGCCGATTAGGACGAAAGTGGGAGTCTCCTGATGGAAATTTATATCTTTCTATCATTACAAGACTGGAGAACCAATCTCTCTGGAACTGGATACCCTTAACAACTGCGATCGCAACCATTCAAGCTATACAAATAGAGTTTACAACTCTGCCTATTCAAATTAAGTGGCCTAACGATCTCTGGTTAGACAATGCCAAGCTGGGCGGAATACTTTGCGAAAGCGCAGGATTAAGATCTAATCGCTATATTGTAATTGGGCTAGGACTCAATTGTAATCAAATACCAGAAGGGATCTCTCAACCTGTTCAAACCCTGTCAAAAGCATTAAAGAATAATATTAATTTTTCTCTTCCTATTGATAAAATTCGGATATTAATTATTTCAAATATACTTTATGAACTAAATAATTTAACTTCTTATGGACCTGAAGAAATCAGGCGTAAATACAATTTATGCTCAGTCTTTCATCCTGGAACAGAAATCGAATGGGGCTCACCTCTCCAAACAGCAGTTGTGGAAGATCTTGGTCCCTCCGCCGAGCTTCAAGTAAGAAATC
>CAIYTD010000381.1 GCA_903928955.1 Oligoflexia bacterium
CTCCACCAAGCAGTTTTCAGAAATAACATGAATAGATCCTTTTAGTAAAGCCCAGCAAATACGCTAATTCCACGTCTTAGCAATGGGAATACGTCGGCCCATCCCGAAAGCTTTCTGACTCACTTTAAGAATAGGTGCAGCTTGCCTTCTTTTATATTCGTTGATTTCAGATCGATGCAAAATTTCACGAATATTTAGAAATTTCGTCCGATCTTCCATTCTAAATTTTCTTTCTAGATCATTTAATGGGACTCCTTTTTCAAAATATTCAAAAAGAAGATCATCTAAAATATCATAAGGAGGCAAGGAATCTTGATCTGTCTGACCAGGCCGTAATTCTGCTGAAGGCGGCTTGGTTAAGCATCTTTCAGGAATTGGATTTCCCCCACTCTGATTCAAATAGCGAGCAAGGGCATAGACTCGAGTTTTATAAACATCTCCAAGAGGCGCCAATGCTCCCGCCATATCACCATAAAGAGTGCAATAGCCCATAGCTAATTCAGACTTATTTCCAGTAGTCAATACAAGTGCAGCATCATGATTAGAGAGAGACATAAGAATCATACCACGGAGGCGTGCTTGCAAATTCTCAGCTGCAACAGGGGCGAGCTTTCCTCTCTGTTCAGAAATTTCGCGCAGTGCTGTTGAGAAAAGAAATTTAATGGGCCGAACTTCAAATCGCATATTCAGATTCGATGCAAGCTTTTGTGCATCCTCTAAACTATGAGTCGAGGAATACTGACTGGGCATTGCGATCCCTATAACATGATCAGCACCCAAGGCCTCAACCGCAAGTGTAGCTACTACCGCTGAATCTATTCCCCCACTTAATCCTAATATTGCTTTTTGAAATCCAGTTCTTTTGAAGTACTCCCGAATCCCCATGACCAGGGCTCGAGTTAACAATTCCATTTCCTGAGGAGTTTCAATGCGGCACTGAGAGGTATCCGAGTAAGGAATCATTCCAAAAGCAGTCTCAAAAAATGGCAATCTCTTAACCAAGTTCCCGCTTGAATCCAACGCAAAAGAGCCCCCATCAAAAAGGACTTCATCCGTGGCTCCTACCTGATTCACATAAAGAAGAGGTACTTTTAGCCTGCGGACCACTTCCTGATGGAGCTGCTGGCGTCTCTCCCACTTTCCCCATTCGTATGGACTCGAAGATAGAGATAAAAGTAATTGAACTCCCTGTTGAGCATAACTTTGAATAGGATCCTTCCCGTAAAGTTTCCTCCCAAGCTGAGGATCAGATCCCCACAAATCTTCACAAATCGCGACTCCTACTCGATAGCCATCACAATTCCATAATTGAATATCTTGAGCGGGTTCAAAATAACGGGCTTCATCAAAAATATCATAAGTAGGAAGAAGAGTCTTCGCCTGCCTGAATACCTGTTGACCACCTTCCAAAATAGACACAACATTTTGCGCAGGACGCCCCACAGGCAAAGGACTTCGAGCCACGTGCCCAATCGCTAGAGCACAAGTCTGACCCCGCGTCAAAAGCATCAGCTCTTGTAAGCTTTTTTCATTTCTCTCAAACACCTCAGATCGCTCCACAAGGTCGTTGAGAGGATACCCACAGACTCCCAATTCAGGGGTCAAAAGTAGACGAGCCTGCTCCAAGCAGGCTCGTTGATACGCCTCTTTTATTTTTTTTACGTTGGACTCAAAGGCACCAACCACAGGATCTATTTGAGCTAGAGCAATTTGCAATTTTAGGCTCGCTTTTGAATTTCCGCCTTATCAAAAAAATAGGCTAGTTCACGCTCAGCAGATTTTACACTGTCAGAACCATGAACTGCATTTGCTTCGATGCTATCTGCAAAATCTTTTCGAATCGTTCCTGCAGCAGCTTTTGCGGGATCTGTTGCACCCATGATTTCCCGATTCAGGAAAATTGCATTTTCTCCCTCAAGGCACATCAAGAGTACCGGCCCACTTGTCATAAAATGAATTAAACTTTGGAAAAAAGGCCGGTCTTTATGCTCAATATAGAATCCTTCTGCCTTTTCTCGAGAAAGCCGAGTAAATCTAACGGCAGCTACCGACAAACCTTTCTTTTCAAATCGAGAAATAATTTCTCCCATTACATTTTTCTGAACTGCATCAGGTTTAATAATAGAAAAAGTCCGTTCTATTGCCATTTTGCGAAATCCTCCATCTAAAATCACATTTTTTTCAATTTCGTAGCTCAAATTCATTTGAATTGCGAGCTTGTTTTCGCTTTTAGCGCATTGCCTCAGCTAAAGTTGTCCCTAAATCTGCGGGACTACGAGCAATTCGAACACCGGCAGCTTGAAGTGCCTGAAATTTTTCTTCAGCGGTTCCCTTACCACCTGAAATAATCGCACCAGCATGACCCATCCGCTTGCCTTCCGGAGCAGTGGCACCCCCAATAAATCCGGCAATAGGTTTTTTAAATTCTCGCTTGATATAATCAGCAGCTTCTTCTTCTGCAGTGCCCCCAATTTCTCCTATCATAATCACCCCATGAGTATCCGAATCTCGATTAAAAGCTTCTAAAACATCAATAAAGTTCGTACCATTAATAGGGTCCCCTCCAATTCCAACACAAGTACTTTGACCAATTCCAAGCTGAGTCAATTGAAAAACTGCTTCATAGGTCAATGTTCCTGAGCGAGAGACAACTCCAATATTCCCAACTTGATGAATTTGTCCCGGCATAATACCAATTTTGCATTGCCCAGGAGTAATAATCCCCGGACAATTAGGACCAATCAATCGAGAACGAGTGCTTGCCAAATATCTTTTAGTCACAAGCATATCTCGAACTGGAATTCCCTCTGTAATACACACAATCAGTGGAATTTGAGCATCTGCTGCCTCACAAATTGCATCTGCAGCTCCCGCAGGGGGTACAAAAATCATCGTGGCATTAGCTCCCGTTTTTTTTACAGCCTCTTCCACTGTGTTAAAAACAGAAAATCCTTCATGAACTTGCCCACCTCTTCCTGGGGTTACTCCACCCACCACCTGGGTACCGTAACTTTGGCAACCTTTAGCGTGAAAAGTCCCCTGTGAGCCTGTAATTCCTTGAACTAAAAGTTTAGTATCTTTATTTATCCAAATCGACATAAAAACTCCTTTGTTGATTTGCGATCAAGCCTAATGTTGAGCAGCAGCCACAACTTTTTTTGCGGCATCAGTCAAACCGTCAGCCGCTATAATTTTCAATCCAGAATGAGCTAAAATCTCTTTCCCTTTTTCGACGTTAGTCCCCTCAAGACGGACTACCAATGGTACTTGAAGAGCAAGCTCTTTTGCTGCAGCAATCACTCCTTCGGCAATTACGTCGCACTTCATAATTCCACCGAAAATATTTACTAAAATTGCTTTGACCTGTGGGTCTTTTAAAATAATTTTAAATGCATGTGCAACCTTCTCTTTAGTAGCTCCGCCACCCACATCTAAAAAGTTAGCCGGCTCTCCTCCATGCAATTTAATAATATCCATAGTTGACATTGCAAGTCCTGCCCCATTGACCAAACAACCAATATTACCCTCTAAGGCAATATATGCGAGTTCATACTTGGAAGCTTCCACATCTTGGGCATTCTCTTCTACAAGGTCTCTCATCGTAACCAGTTCAGGGTGCCGAAAAAGAGCATTATCATCAAAATTAAATTTGGCATCTAGGGCCATTAATTTCCCATCTCGAGTAACAATCATCGGATTAATCTCAACTAACGAGCAATCAGACTCGACAAAACAGCGGTAAACTCCTCCAAAAAAATGAATAGCCTCCTTAGTCTGGTCAGCAGTCAAACCTAAAGCGCGGGCTAACTTGCGAGCATGAAAAGGCTGAAACCCGGTAGTTGGATCAACGGTTACCTTTACAATTTTTTCAGGATGTTTTGCAGCAACTTCTTCGATCTCCATCCCTCCCTCAGTAGAGGCCATCATTACGACTTGAGATAATGCGCGATCAATCACAATGCCTAAATAAAGCTCTCGAGCAATATCAGAACCCTCCTCAATCCAAACCTTGTGGACTACTTTGCCATGAGCTCCGGTTTGCGGAGTAACTAAAGTTTTTCCAATGATTTCACGAGCTGCAGCTTGAACGGATGTGACATCCTGGCAGACCTTTACTCCACCCGCTTTACCTCGCCCCCCTGCATGAATCTGCGCTTTGACTACCCAAACTTTATTCTTTCTTTCTATTGCAAGCTGTTCAGCTGCCTTTTGTGCACGCTGATCCAGTTGAGAGCCTTCCTCGACAAGATAACCCTCCGGAACTCGAACACCAAATTTCTTTAAAAGTTGCTTAGCCTGGTACTCATGAATATTCATATTTCTGTTAAACTCCCAGTTTTGCGATGGCGTCTACAAGTTCCTGCACAGCAGCAGCAGACTTGTTGAACATCGCTTTTTCGTCTGAACTCAATTCTAGACTCGGAATACTTTCCAAACCTTTTGAGCCCAACTTAGCAATCACGCCACAGAATAAGTTTTTAATCCCATATTCGCCTGTTAAATAAACAGCACAAGGCAAATAACGCTTTTTATTGCGAACAATAGCTTCAGCCATTTGAATTGCACTAGCAGAAGGAGCATAGTAAGCAGAACCTGTTTTCAAAAGATTAACAATCTCTGCACCTCCCTTTCGAGTTCTCTCCACAATAGCGTCAATCTTCTCTTGTGAGAGAAGCTGTTGAAGAGGAATTCCACCCACACTCACGTAACGTGGCATCGGCACCATCGTGTCTCCATGCCCGCCAAAAACAAAGGCTTGAACATCCTCAACACTCACACTGAGCTCCATTGCAATAAAGCTTCTAAATCGAGCGCTATCCAGAACCCCAGCCATTCCTAATACTCGCTCCCTTGGAAAACCCGAGGCAGACAAAGCAACATGGCACATAGCGTCCAACGGATTACTAACAATAATCATCACCGCATCCGGCGAATGTTTTGCAGTATGAGTAGCACAATCCCTTACAATCTTTGCATTAATGGAAAGTAGGTCGTCCCGACTCATTCCTGGTTTGCGAGGCAAGCCAGCAGTAATAATGACAACATCCGAATCTCGAGTTAAAGAGTAGTCACTCCCTCCTTCCACTTTAGAATCAAATCCTTCCACAGGTGAACTTTCAAAAAGATCGAGTGCCTTGCCACGGGCAGCCTCTCCGTTGATATCCACCAGTACGACATCTCCCAGTTCTTTGGAAGCAGCCCAGTGAGCACAAGTAGAACCAACAAAGCCAGCACCAATCACTGAAATTTTTGGACGACGCATAGTTATTACCTCCTAATGCAAATTGCGAATAAATGGATCATTGTCGAATATAAGCTAGCTTGGAGCAAACTTCAGCGAAAATTTTGAACATTCAGTCGAATACGCGTAGAGTACTCTCAAGGAGTACCGAATGTGCCCCATACCGCTGAATTGGAAGCTTGGAGATCCGATTTTATCACCTGTTGAAGATATGCTTAGCTTGGATCCAGTTGAAATAGGGTCAAAAGCTACTTATAAGCTACTTATTGGTGCCATTGTTCCGCGTCCTATTGCATTTATTAGTACAGTCAATTCTCAAGGAATCTGCAATTTAGCACCCTTTAGCTTTTTCAATGGTGTTTCTAGCAATCCTCCCGCGGTTATGATTGCAATCACTCGCAAATCTCATGGCGAAAAAAAAGACACCCTTCGAAATATCGAAACCACCCACCAGTTTGTTGTCAATAGCGTCAATGAATGGATGGTTGAGCCTATGAATCAATGTTCCGCTGAATATCCCTACGGAGTGAACGAAATGCAGACGGTAGGTTTAACTCCACTCCCATCTCAAAAAATACAACCACCCCGAGTCAAAGAATCAGCAATCCACTTAGAATGCGAACTCTACGATACTCTCAACGTAGGAGATGGATCAGAAGGATCTTCTACTATCGTAATTGGTAAAATTGTCATGCTCCATATTTTTTCTGCCGCTTACAAAGATGGAAGAATTCTATTGGAAGAAATCAAGCCCATCTCACGACTAGCAGGAACAAGCTATGGACACACAAATGACATCTTTCAAGTACCCAGACCCAAATTATTTCAAAAATGAAATCCCACTCCCAGTTTAATTTCTATAATTGTAGAATCAGGAACTAAATAAGCTGTATATCCAACAATGAGTTGATCAATACGAAACAACCGGGGACGACCCAAGTCATAAATGATATTTGCACCCAGAATAGGAGCGTGCACATTAAAGCCTGACATATACTGCATACCCGCTAATGCTTCGAGCCAAAAATACTTAAGAACACGAACAGCACCGTTCACTCCATAATCAATCCCCAAATAAAATGAATCAGAATTACGCAGTGCAGAAAAACCTAACATCCCCTCTAACCTGAAACGGGAATTCTGATAAGTAGGGTTCCAAGAACCACTTATAGAAGTCAAACTACTATAGATATTAGAAAAACTCACTGCAAATAAACGGAAATGCTTTAGTTGAAATTTTGACTTCGCCTCAAGTTGAATGAATTCTTCATCATTAACAGGCATTTCAATTTCGTATTCATTTTGAATGGAAACACCTGTAGAGGAAATCGAAATTATTTTAAACTGAATTTTATTTTCCTCAGTCGACACTTTGATTTGAAAATCTCGATCTTCAGGTTTTCCTGATGAAAGTGGAATCGGGCGCGACTTATTGGACATTAAATATAAAAGTGTACCATTTTTTTCTAAATAAGTTCCAAATAAAGTAACCGTAAATACTTTTGCTCCATTTTTTTTATGAATAATAACAGGATACTCTTTTGAGCTCCAATTAATCTGATTGGATCCATTTTTTTTCAAACTCCCTAAATGCAATAGAACTGCATTCTGAGTTCTTGCCCAAGTTTCTTGGTAAAAACAGATAAGAAAAAATAATAAAATCCATTTTATTTTCTTCAAACCTTACCCAATTTCCATCACATATTACTAATCACTTCTTGACCAAACTGAAAACATTTCACTTCAACGACGCCAGCAAGACCATCCTGCTTCATAAGACGAGCAAAATCATAGGTGACTTTTTTAGAATGAATAGCACCTTGCATTCCTCGAATAATAAAATCAGCAGCCTCGGTCCACCCCATATAACGTAACATCATCTCACCCGATAGAATAACCGACCCTGGATTTACTTTATCCTGATTTGCATACTTAGGAGCTGTCCCATGCGTTGCCTCAAACACTGCATAACCAGTATTATAATTGATATTTCCGCCTGGAGCAATCCCAATTCCTCCCACCTGAGCAGCCAGTGCATCCGATAAATAGTCTCCATTGAGATTCAATGTAGCAACCACATCAAATTCTTCTGGGCGGGTGAGAACTTGCTGTAAAGTAATATCAGCAATCGAATCCCTTAAAAGAATTCTCCCCTTTGCAAGCTCTGATTTTTGTTCTGCATTTGCAGCATCCTCACCTTTTTCTTTCTTAGTCGTTTCCCAGCGGTCCCAAGAATAAATTTGATCAGAAAACTCTTTTTCAGCTAAAGCATAAGACCAATTCCGAAACCCCCCTTCAGTGAACTTCATAATATTGCCCTTATGAACGAGGGTAATCGATTTTCTTTTTTCTCGAATGGCATATTGAATTGCGGCACGAACCAAACGTTCTGTACCCTCTCGAGAGACAGGTTTAATCCCTATAGCCGTAGTCTCAGGAAATATAATTTTACTATAATCTTTCGGAAAGTGTGTTTTTAGAAATTCTAAAAGCTTTTTCGCGCCCTCACTCTTCTGTTCAAATTCAATGCCTGCATAAATATCTTCGGTATTCTCACGGAAGATCACCATATCTACTTTTTCAGGGTGCTTGACAGGCGATGGAACACCTTGAAACCATTTCACTGGGCGTAAACAGACATAAAGATCCATCATTTGACGAAGCGCGACATTTAAAGACCGAATTCCACCCCCAATCGGAGTTGTCAATGGTCCCTTAATGGATATCAAATAATGTTTGAGCGCTATTAAAGTATCCTGCGGCAGCCAATCTTTATATTTCTGAAATGCTTTCTCTCCAGCAAAAACCTCAAACCATTCTATTTTGCGCTTGCCTGAATAGGCTTTTTGAACAGCCGCATCAAAAACAGCTTGAGAAGCTCTCCAAATATCTGGCCCTGTTCCATCACCTTCAATATAAGGAATCACAGGATTCTCAGGCACAGTCAATTTTCCATTATGAATAGTGATTTTCTCTCCACTTGAGGGAGCGGTTAATTGATGAAACTCTGGAAAAATTGACATACTTTAATATCTCCTCAGATAGTATAAAGAATAATTTCTAGCACAATAATTAAAATTTCAAGAATTATCTCGAACGATTTTTCTCACTTGACAAGACTCATCCCAAGCAAGTGTCAAACGCGTGGTCGCTAAAGCATCTATATCCTCTGGATCGTGAGTAACGAATAAAAGTGGAACTGGCCAAAATTTATGAAAATCAAGGAGCTCCCTTCTTAAAATTTCTTTTAGACCTGGATCTAACCCAGAAAACGGTTCATCCAAAAGTAAAATTTTAGGTTTCCAAATCAAAGCCCGAATAAACGCAACCCTTTGTTTTTCTCCGCCAGAAAGCTCTCCCACTGTAGATCTTACTTTTGATGTTAGTTTCATTTTTTCAAGCCAATAGAAACCCGCCTCTTCTCGATCTTTTTTACCTACTCCACGTACTCTCAAAGCAAAAGTCACATTTTCCAAAACATTCAAATTTAAGAAAAGTCCCTGATCTTGAAAAATGAAACCAATTTCTCTCTTTTGAATAGATAAGGACCTCAGATCTTGGTTTCCTAAGTAAATTTTGCCTGTCTCATCCACGCGATCTAAAGTTTCTAGACCTGCCAAAACCCGAAGCAACGTCGTCTTTCCGCTCCCACTTTTACCCACTATTACTCCTCTTTCACCCATTCCAATTGAAAAATGAGCGCTCAAAGTAAAATCTCTCATCTTTTTTTTGACATTTTCTACCCGTAATTGAGCCAAAACAGAAACACTGTCACAAGATGAAATGGAGTTTATTTGTGAGTTATGAAACATATCGTATGAACAGCCTCGGCGCAGCATATCATTAATGCAAATGAAAGCAAAAAAAGAAACCCAGCGACTGCTTGAGCATCTTCAAAACGATATTGTTGCATCCATCTCGATACCAAAAGCGGCAGCGGAATCAGCTTTTCGCTGTAAAACAAACTCACTGCACCTACTTCACCAAGAGAGGCACCGGCAACAAGAGCTAAAGAAGTAAAAATAGGCCCTCGGTATCGAGGCCATTCAATGTACCAAAACGCTTCCATACGAGAAGCTCCTAACAACCCAGCTGACTCTAGTTGAGTCACTGGGGAACCTGGAACCAAAGGCCACAAAATTCGAAAAGCAATAGGGAAAAAAAGCGTAGCTTGAAGCGCAATGAGAGAAAATCCATTTCCATCAAAAAAATCTAACCACCTACCGTAAGCAATCCAAACTCCTAAACCCAACACAAGAATCGATATCCCGCTAGGTAATCCTAAAAGGAAACTCAGGCAACCCACTATCCCCTTACAATTCTGAAAGGACTGAAGGCTCAGCAATGCCATCACTGCTGTAAACACTGCAATCAGACTACTAAAGATCGCTAACTGAATAGACCAATAAAGCGGCTCCCTGACTTGTGACCATCCTTCTGAGCTAAAAATAAATTTAAAAAATTGGTGGTTAATCACCGCAAAATAAGGAAAAATAAACAGAATACCAATCATAGAATAAAATACCGTTAATAAAATAGAAACTCGGCCTTTCATAGGCTGCTGCCTACTCAAAGGGCGTACTAACTGAGGGATTTGTTGGCGTTGCTTGAATTGACAAAAAAGTACAAGCCCCCAGGGGACCAGAGTCATTAAAATTTGCCAAATTGCACAGATTCCTGCACCGGAAAAATCAGAATAGCCATAGCGCATCCGCTGATAAAGCTCCGTTTCCAAGGTTTCGACGGGAGGCCCCCCACCTAAAATTAAAACGATCACAAAGCTCATTGTACAAACCGTCATCACTTGAGCCAGCGCACTTGCAAATGCCCAACGCATTTGTGGCCAAATAATCCATTTCAACTGAGAGAAGTAGTTTGCACCCAAAGTTCGAGCAGCCTCAAGTTCTTCTAGGGGTAAATATCTCATTTGTTGAGCCACCAATAAAGTAACTAGCGGTATATTAAGAAATGCATGAGCAAAAATAATTGTATTTAAACAATACAACCCATCTATAAAAAATCCCAGTCGAGCCAATATTCCAGCACGCCCTAACCAGATCACCCAAACTACACCGACCACTGCAGCAGGTACTCCATAGGGAATAGCAAAAAAAGTCAAAACTCTTGAGTTTGGACGACGATTAATAAAATGCCCCAGCGATACACCTAGTAATAATCCCCCTACACCCGAAATCAGAGTACTTAAAGATGCTTGCCAGACTGTGGATCTAACCACCCAAAGTATTTTAGAATCTAAAAAAAGGGACCCATTTTGAGAAGATTCCCAGTTAGAAAAAACAGCCCCTAAAGGAATCGCAATACAGATTAACCAAAAAATCAAAGTCCATAATCTTGCTAAAATTTTAAGCCAAGTCGGAAATAGCATGTCTTTGTCTTAGAAAGAGGAATAAACAACCCGATTCCATTCATCAATGGCTTTCTCAATTCGATCTGCCTCCAAATAAATGGGAACAAGGCGGGTTAATTCTGGAAGATTTTTAAAACTTTCTGGAATCTCTCTATTCTGAATCACAGGAATCATCCAGTTTGTTCGAGGAATCAACGCTTGAACTTCAGTAGATACCAAAAATTCCAAAAAATGTTGAGCAAGGAGTTTTTGCTGTAAATTCTGAAAGGCCCCTTTGACGCAAGCAGCTCCTTCTACCTGAACGGGCTGGCCTTCCTTAAACAAAATTGCTTGATAGCGCCTTGCCGACCCACTAGGATCTCCATTTTCTTGATGAAATGCTTGGCTTGTCAGATAACTCCACACTAATGGGGCCTCGTTTCTTAGAAAAAGCCCATAGGCAGCATCCCAACTCGGCTGAAGCGTGAGCCATTGCCCTCTGAATTTCTCCCAAAAATTTTCACTAGAACTTCCAAAGACCTGATCTACAAAAAGTAAAAATGCAAGTCCAGCAGGGGATGCCCGGGGATCTTCCAAAATAATCTTTCTCTTCCATTCCGGTTTCAACAAATCCCCCAAAGACGTAGGGATTTTCAAATGCATCTCTTCTAAAATTTTTCGATCAACTATCCAAGTCAAAGGGCTATAATCATACGGCATAAAACCTAGATCGATGCGGACTTCTCGAATAATTTGAGCATATCCTCGAGGAATCCAATCGCCCCACGTTTCAATCCATGGTTTAGCCTTTTTCCAACTATGCTGATCTAAGCCTACAATTAATTGACCTAGAACTTTGCCATTTTTAAAATCCAGCTGTAATCGAGTAAGCATCTGCCCTGCATCTCCAGAAGATAAATATCGGACATGACATCCGTATTTTTTTTCAAAAAGTGGCAAAATTGCAGGACCCAATCCTCCTGAAGCTACAAAACTATCATAAGTATAAATTGCCAACTCAGGGAGAGCCGGAGAAGCAAAAACAAGATTTCTAAGGGAAAAACACAGTGTGAGATGAAAAACAATTCCAAAAAGCAGAGATAACCTTCGAAACATTAATCGATCAGCTCAGGGTTTTTTGACAATTTATCTTTTCCTAGCTTGGCATTCACTTGAGGAGTGGAATCTTCACTTGCTCGAGCTTCTGCTTTTGGCTTCAACAGTCGAACTTTATTTGCCCGATCCTCAGCATCCGTTTCAAATCGCCAAAGAATTTCACAATTCTGAAGATGTGTGGTCGTCTCTTCCTGATTCGAGCAGATGTGTACAATACCGTTTTCATAGAGTGTTACATCCGCATGGTCTACGTAGGTGCCCTCTTCTCCAGGATAAAAGAAAATTACCCTCATTGCGGGACCCTTTCGAATCATTCTCATAGAATCCTTTCTAGCATGAACCCTATTTTGAAGGCCCGCCCATGAGAATAACTTTTTAAGATTCCATTCTACTTTTTCAGACATTCCATTTACTCCTTCTCACTCGACTTCACTCCATTGCCTATCACTCGAACGATCTGCACACAATATGCTGACCGATTCTTGTTGCATGAGGTACTTACTCATCCTATGCTACTGTGATGATTATTGCACGATCGCCATTAAGAATCACCCTCGGCGGTGGGGGAACCGATCTCCCCTCTTATTATAAAGAACATTCAGGTTTTCTCATAGCTGCAGCGATTAATAAATACGTTTATATCACACTTCACCAAACTTTTTACCCCGGACTGATTCTTAAATATTCCAAGCTAGAAAGAGCTGAAAAGATAGAAGATTTAGAGCATCCTATTGTTCGTGAAGTCTTAAAAAGTTTAGGATTCGAACAGCCTTCATTAGAAATTACATCTATGGCTGATATTCCAGCAGGAACTGGACTAGGATCCTCTGGCAGCTTTACCACTGCTTTGCTGAAAGCGCTCCATGTCTTAAAAAAAAACATAGTTCACCCCGCAGAATTAGCAGAACAGGCCTGCGATATTGAAATCAACAAACTCCGAGAGCCTATTGGCAAACAAGATCAGTATATTGCTGCATTTGGTGGCGTGAATTGCTTTAAATTCATGCCTGATGGCCGAGTTGAAGTTTCTCCGCTCAAAATCTCTGAAGAAACTCTCTTTAATTTAGAAGACAATCTCCTCCTTTTTTTTACAGGTCAAACCCGATCTGCATCAAAAATATTAAAAGTTCAAGACCAACAGAGTAAGGCAAAAGACAAAACCATGATTGATAATTTGCACTTCATGAAAGATCTTGCAAAAGAAAGCCAAAAAGCTCTTGAAAACGGGAATCTTTCTGAACTAGCCCGATTAATGGACATCCACTGGCAACGCAAGCAAGAGCGCTCAGAAGAAATGAGCAACTCGGAAATTAATCATTACTATGAATATGCAAAAGCTAATGGCGCCCTAGGAGGAAAACTCATAGGAGCGGGAGGAGGAGGATTCCTTATGTTTTGCGCAGAAGACAAATCTAAATTACGACGTGCCATGCGAGAAAAAGGCTTAAAAGAGGTTCGATTCCAGTTTGATTTTCAAGGAACCCAGATTCTCACGCAATAGTTATGGAGCCTTCCATTCAAATAGTGATCTTAGCTGGTGGATTGGGAACCCGGCTACTACCTTTAACAGAAAAAATTCCGAAGGCAATGATTTCGATCCTCGGAAAACCCTTCATTCATTATCAACTCAAATGGCTAGCCAAAAATGAAATCCGCGATATTATTCTTTCTACTGGGTATTTAGGGGAACAAATTCAAGACTTTATTCAAGATGGGAGCTCATGGGGAGTAAAAGTCCAATACGTCCAAGAAGGAAAAAACCTCCTCGGAACCGGAGGTGCACTTCGACTCGTTTGCGAACAAGCAAAATTACAAGAAAAATTTCTAGTTACTTACGGCGATTCCTATCTTCCGGTTGATTTCAAAAAAATTTGGGAAAACTTCTTAAATCAAACTGAGCCTGCTCTCATGACTGTCATAAAAAACAACGAAAAATGGGACGCAAGTAATGCTTGTTTTAAGGAGGGGAAAATTACGCTATACGACAAAAAAGCTGCTATTCTTGAGTCTAAGCCTGACGAAATGAAATATATTGATTATGGACTTTCTGGCTGGAACAAAAATATCATTCAAAAAAAAATTCCTTGCAATCGCAAAGTTGATTTAGCTGATGTGTTTCACGAGCTCAGTATCCAAGGACTTTTAAAAGGCTATGAAATCACGCAAAGATTCTACGAAATTGGTTCAATCCAAGGAATACAGGATTTAGAAACTTTTCTGGCATAGGTGGTTTCTAATAAAACGAAAGGAGCAGAGATGCTTCAAAAATCCGAAAAAATCCGGGGAAAAGCATCGATTCTTGCAGTAGGCACAGAACTCACTACAGGGCAAATCAGCAACGGAAATGCGGTCTGGATTTCCGAACAACTCGTTTCCTTAGGAATTGAAATTGTACTCCATGAAACTGTACCTGACGACCGGCAAGGTATCCGAATCGCATTAGATCACTGTGCAAGCGTCAGCCAGTTTATTTTTGTAACAGGAGGCTTAGGACCAACCACAGACGACTTCACTCGCGAAATTATTGCTGAATGGATATCTGAACCTTTAGAATTTCAACCAGACACTTGGAAGAATATCCAAAAAAGACTTTCTGACTTAGGAATCCCCATTGCAGAATCGAATCGGCAGCAATGCTTTTTCCCAAAGAATTGCCAAATCCTGCCTAACCCTCAAGGAACAGCATCTGGCTTTACCTGGACTCGCTCTGAGTTCAATCAACAAATCTATGTATTTCCTGGCCCACCCCATGAAGTCTTAGCTGTATGGCAGCAAAGTGTACCCAAAATGATTCAAAAACAATTACCTGAAATCAAACCCCTCCGCCTCTTCACTTGGCAGTGCATGGGCAAAAGTGAAGCGGAGCTCGGAGAAATAACAGAAACAGTAATGAAAGGTAGTGAGCTAAAAATCGGATACCGAGCTCATCGTCCCATAGTCGAAATTAAAGTTTGGTGCCCTGAAAATGATCTAGAACAAAAGCATCCCTGGATAGAAAAACTTACTCAATGCCTATCCCCTTGGGTAATGACTCAGCAGAATGAAGATCTAGGTAAAAAGCTGCTCCTCCAACTCCCACAAAATCAAGCTATCCACATCATTGATGCTGCTACAAGCGGAATTTTAGCGGCCCGTATGGGAAACTTACTGAAACACAGCTCTTTTAAAGAAATTGCATCCAGAATTACCTTCATCACAAAATGGACATTTTTAGCACCACTAGAAAACCCAATCGATCACCTTCTTCAGGAAACAGACAACAAATGTCTTTACCTCCTATTAAGCGGGCTGAACCCAGAAGGAAAAGGAATCATTGGACTAAAAACAGGTGATGAATTTTTTCATGAAACCATTCATGCTTTTCCTAATAGAGAGCCTGAGCAATTAGATCGCACGAGATATTTTACGGCAGAGAGAGCCCTCAAACGTTGGAATGAATGGCTTCTAGTAAACGCCTCCGCAAGACGGTAGACATGCTGACATAGGTTATGCGATGACAACAAGATGACAACAAATGATGACATGAAAATAGAACTTGAAAAGCTTCGCGCAGAAAACCAAGCACTTAAAAAAACCTCTGCCAGAGGACTTTCCTTAAAGGTGAGTGAAAAAGGTGGACTTTCAGTCTATGGCTTAGGCCGTTTTCCAGTAACCCTCTATAAGGAACAGTGGAATAAGCTTCTGGGTATGTCGGAAGAAATTCGTGCTTTTATTCAGGCAAACGAATCCCTCCTGAAAACGAAAGAGAGAGAATAATCAGCGCTTTTGATCGGCTCGCCAACTCATCACATACTCTTTGATTTCAAAAGGCTCAACGCATGAAACAGATTGAAGCGGGGAATAAGTATCGACCATAACAGCGATTTCCTCAGTGTGGCTTTTGTCTTGTACATGATGAGCAGCATTCGGATGGGGTCCATGATGGATCCCCTGCGGATGCCAAGTAACTGCTCCAGACGAAATCCCTTCACGTGAAAAAAAGTTGCCAGAATGATAAAAAAGCACTTCATCGAAATCTATATTGCGATGATAGAATGGAACTTTCATTGCCCCGGGTTCGCTTTCTAGTGGTCTAGGCAAAAAAGAGCAGATGACAAAATTTGCCGCGATAAAGGTTGTATGAACGCTCGGGGGTAAATGAAATCGAGGAGAGATAATGGGTCGAATATCATCTACATGAAGCGCTAATGGACTCAAATCTCCCTTCCAGCCAACTGCATTCATCGGGTTCCAGGGATAAAAAACACGAGTCCATTCTCCTTCTCTTTTAATTTTCAATTCAAACTCTCCCTGTTCGTTAGCACCTGTTTTTCTCTCGCCTTCAGGAAGTAGAGGTACTCGCATGACCATGGGATCAAACTGAGCATGCCGTCCGAGCATTCCCCTTTCGGGAAGTTGCACTTCAGATGCAGACTCAACTACTAACTGAATATTTGGACTTTGTGGCACAAAGCGGTAGGTCGTCCCTCTAGGGATAATCAGATAATCGCCTTTTCGATAATCCAGGTCACCATAATCAGTCTCCAATTTTCCAGATCCTTCATGAACAAATCTAACCTCATCCCCATCTGCATTTCTTGCAAATATCTTCATTTCGGACTGAAGCTTTGCAATTCCCAATTGCACATCTGCATTTTTCAGAAAAACCTGTGACTGGCCATCAGCTTCTCCAGAAAGTTGAACAACTTGATAAGCGCGGGGCTTAAGAGGACCTTCTATTCTCAGCCAACCCGTGGGAGGATGTAAATGATACAAGTGACTTGCTCTTCCAAAAAATCCCTGCCGACCATGCTCTTCCTCGTAAGTTCCATCTGGAACCCGAACATGTGGCTGAATAGAATACTTTCCTTGAGACCAACCAAAAGGAGAAGAACTTGTATTTTTATTGCGCGCCATATTCACCTCTAAAATATCTTTACTCATTCTCAAACGATTCTTTACTCCAAAGAAAAGGTTTGAGATGTGATCCCAATGAAGCTACCAGAACATCTTGACCAAGAAAAAGCCACAGGAATTCACCCAGGAGAGAGCGTTGCGCAATTTGAAATCGGAAGCTATCAAAATTTCGTCTACCTTATTCTAGACTGGACCACCCAAAAAGCTGCAATTGTGGACCCTCAGCAAGATGTTACTGCCCTCTTAGCATCTCTCGCCCGTTACTCATTTGAACTTATCTCTATTTTTCTCACTCACACCCATTCTGATCATACTGCTGGCCTACCTGAACTCCTAAAAAAATTTCCAAAAATTCCTATTGTCGTCCATAAAAAAGAACTCCATAGACTCAGTCCAGAGACCATTCAAACTGGAAAAATTCACGATGCACAAGATGGCGAGTACATCGCGATAGGAAACCTTCGCATCCAAGTCCTCCATACCCCTGGACATAGTAGCGGTGAATGCTGCTATCTACTAGAAGGTGCAACTCCACATATTTACCTTTTTTCTGGCGATACCCTCTTTATCCGCGACTGTGGCCGTACTGATATGGAATCAGGAAACACTGAGCAAATGTTTCATTCTTTACAAAAAATTAGAAATCTTACTCAAGAAACCATTATCTTGCCTGGTCACCATTACAAGAACTCATGCGCATCTACTTTAGATCGGGAACTCCATGAAAGCCCTCCCTTTCAATGCTCCACAGCCTTAGAGCTTGATGCTTTACCCTAAAATCCGCAACTCTTTTCTGATTGCTTTTTTTTATTCTATCTTGATTCATGCACTTCTTTTAATAAGAATATCAAAATGGAACGCCTCCCAACCCAGACTCACCCGAATCGCAATCATCACTGAAAGTGGCACCCCCATCTGCAAAAGTAAACATCCACAGAAACCCCACCCGCAAATCGACCATCAACAATCTACTCGAGCTTTAAAAACTCACACAATACTTCCAGTTGCTACGAATTCTAATAAAATATCTAATTTCAAAATGGACTCTCCACTTCTAGAGAGAACTTCTCAAATTTCAAAATATTCTATGACTGTGAGGGAAAGAATAGAATCTTTTTTAGATTATCCTCTTTCCCTCAAACATCGCCAAATCCAAGGAAACCTATCCATTCAACTCTTCATCCGATCAACAGGAGAAATAGAGCAAATCAGGATTATTCAAACGAGTGGATATACAGAACTAGATGAACTTGCCATGGAAGCTATCCACAGAGCAGGTCCCTTTACTCCCTTCATCGTTGCCGAGATGGAAATGGAACGGATTAGTCTTCATATTCCTTTTTACTTTCAAATCAAATAAATACTCAAGCGTTGAGCTAATATCTTATTCTTATTGCAACGTTTTACGAAGCAACTCAACCTGCTTCTGCAAAAGCTCAGACTGACTTGTCTTTTCTTTTTCTATTTGAGTAACCAAATTTGTAACACCGTCTTTGGCAGCTTTTTTAGCATGCTCAACCACCCAGCTTACACCTGAACCCCATCGACCTGGCTCAATCAAATTCGTAAAAGAAAGCAAAGTGCCTGTTCCCAATTTTTCAAATCGAGCAGACCCTTCTGTAGACTTTGTAGTATCAGCTCTAACAAGACTCCAACTAACCATGTAGCTATCGCCATTATCATAATTACTTAATTTATTTTTAACAGTATAATTTTCAATTCCTAAATCAAAAGGAAGTCTCAAACTAAAGTCAACCTCATTTGTAAACTTATCAATTACTTTTGATATTTTACTTTTAATTAAACTTGGAAAATAAAAAGACTGTAATTCATAATCTGAGAATATAGCAGCAGCCTCTTCTGGCGTTGACTCTAAACGTTTATAAATGTTACTCTTAGGCCAAACCTTTCCAACATTTGTATAAACAGCTACTTGTTCTCCATTTTTTACTTTATTTTTATCTGAATTACTTAGCTCATCTATTGCCCCGCTAAAGGCATTATGTATTCCAGCCGTAAAAATAGAAAAAAACAAGATTACTTTCATTTTTATATTAAATCTCATGAATATCACCCCAATAAAATTCCTAACGCTATTTATTCCTACCGTCAATTTATTTATTCTAAAACAAATCAACTCTATGCGTTATGATATTTTTTCATTAAAACAACTTAATTGACTTCAATAAAACCAGGAAAAATTTTTAATAAAATTTCAGAAGCGACTCTGAAAACTATGTGATATGTGTTAAAAATATGCGAGTTTCAAATCGAATTGTATTGGCTTCCCTAAACCGAGAAAAATTTGAAGAATTTAATCATCTTTTATCTTCGTATGGCTCAATCGAGCTTGTACCCGCCGAAAAATTAATTCGCAATCCAGAAGGACTGCAGTCTGTAGAACGCTATGACACCTATTTTGAAAACGCTCTCGCAAAAGCTCGTCTCGCTAATCACGCTTCGCATTATCCAGCATTAGCTGACGACTCCGGCATCGAAGTAGATGCCCTACAAGGACGCCCAGGAGTAAAAAGTCATCGTTATGCAACTCCAAAACCGCAAATCACTCAAGACCAAGCGAATAGAGACCTCCTCTTGTCAGAACTTCAATCGAATGAAAATCGATCTGCCCGTTTGTGCTGCACACTCGTTTTAGTGATCGAAGGAGTCTTACTCCATTCTAATGGAATACTCGAAGGCACTCTGACAAAAGCTCCCAAAGGTATTCATGGGTTTGGATATGATCCCATTTTCGTCCCTCAAGGAGAAACTCAAACTCTAGGCGAAATGACAGATGAAAAGAAAAACTTAATTTCTCATCGCGCAAAAGCACTCCATGAATTGATGTTACAGCTAAAAACCCACGGCATTGTATTAGCCAAACCTTAAATATGAGGCTAGTTCGACTTACTTACCCTTCCAAGCAGGCTTCCAAAACGATCGATAATACACCCACTTGAGGTACTCTATCAAAGTGACTCGGATGCCATTTGGACCAGCACGCCATTCTTCAGGTACAAAAGGTTCTTGATAAACAGAGATCGTTTCAAGTTGAATAGGATCATCCAAACCTTTTAAAACCTGCTCAAAAATAAATCGGGCCCGCTTCATATGATAACCAGAAGTCAAAAGTAAAATACGCCTCCAATGATGGATTTCGGCATATTGAGATAACCACAGTGCATTTTCTCCTGTATTCAAGCTCTCTTTTTCAATCACTACACTCTCTTCCCGAATCGCAGAAAGGACTCCTCGCCTCAATTGCTTAGCCACAATATTCCATTTAGCCTGTGGGCCCATTCCTGAAAAATAAAGGACCGGCACTTTTTCCAATATCGGACCTGATTTTTGAGAGTATTCCCAATAGCGATACCAAAGATCCCCAGCAGCCGCAATACGCCCCCGGCCCCCAGCGAGGCAAACAATAGCATCGACTTGAGGAAGATGAGCTCCATCCACCGTATCTTGGTAGTCGTAAATCTCACCCGCCCAATAATAAATAAGAATGAAGAAAGCTGCAATCCCAAGAGAAGTAAAAACAGAAATGACAGCCATGGCACTTTTAAATCTTTGAGATCTCTTTTTTTTAGACGAAGTCATACTTATTTCCTATACTGAACATCTCTTTTCATCCTTGCAAAAGTCAAAGGTTTCTCATATGGTAGTTTTCTTCACGAAAATACATGTTGAAGAAAGGATTCAGTTATGGCGCGTTTCTGCGATTATTGTGAAAAAGGTCCTACCACTGGTCATCTTGTATCTCATTCTAATATTAAGACTAAGACGCGTTGGCTTCCTAACCTGCACCGCATGAAAGCGGTCATTGACGGAACCACACGAACCATTCGGGCCTGTACTCGCTGTATTCGATCCGGTAAAATTATTCGCCCTATTAAACGAACATATAAGCCAACAGATACCCAATCTGCCTAAGCCCTCTCCAGTACTCAATAAAAAGCTTCTAAAATGGTAGATTTAAAACTTCTTACCCAGAAAATAATACTTTTAGTAGGTGCTTTTCTTCTTACTTCTCCATTCCTGAAAGTCGAACTGGGACAGCCGTTTGCTTATGCAGAAAGCCCTTCTTCTTTTTCTCTCTGCACTGAGCTCGAAAAATGCATCAAAACAGTCAGTGAGATCACTGGAGACAAATATATTTTTAACGCTGACCTACTCAAAGGTAAAATGAACGTAAGTGATAACGTTGAATTAACCCAAGAAAATGCTACATTCTTACTATCTCAAGCACTCTACTTCAATGGCTATACTCGCATTCCACTGGGTCATCCCCATACTTATAGAATTACATCTCACAGCAACGCGCTACATATCCCGTTACCCATAGTATTTGCAACAACCGACACCCCTCCCGAATTTCCAAATACTTGGGACCTCATTACACTCACTTATCAAGTCAAATACCCAGAAGTTATTCGAGAGATGGCAAACACTGCGAGATCGTTCATGCATGCCAGTGCTCGGATTGTTCCTAATAAAATAACTAGCCAAATCATACTGACTGATACCGCAGTCAATATTAAGAATGTGTATAAAATTCTTCGAGAAATGGACCAGAAGCCTAACAAAAAATTACAAGAAGAAATGGATCATAGTCCAAGATCCTACAACAGCAACGGGTTTGAAAAATTTTAGCTCTTATTTTATTTGCATTCACAACTTAATTCAAGTATAGAGCGAATCAGTCAGTCAAAGTTACTTTGAACTGAAAAACCTGCTCCATATGCTAAATTTTAAAATCATTGCATTTATTTATCTCGCTACTAGCCTCACACAATGTATTTTTGCAAGTAGCCCACAGTCTGCTGGCTTTATGATCGAAGCAATCGCAATAGACGACGACTTCGAAGAAATCGACCTCAGCTCAGATAAGGGCCCTCTTATTTCGGTGAGGAGAACTCTCTCCTCACCGCCTGCACAGCAAATTCTGAAAAA
>CAIYTD010000382.1 GCA_903928955.1 Oligoflexia bacterium
GTTACGTGAACCCACTCCGAGCGGGTCAAAAGCTTGAACCATTTTCAGTACTTCTTCCGCATCTTCAAGTTCCAGGCAGGATTCCTTTGCAAGATCTTCTAGATTTGCTTTCAGGTAGCCATCATCGGAGAGGTTGCCAATAATGAGTTCACCTAGTTTTTTCTCAGGGTCGGTGAGAGCAATCATAGAGAGTTGCCAGGCTAAATGGTCTTCGAGTGAGGTGGTTTTGGTGAGGACATTTTCAAAGCTAGGGAGCTCTTCATTGATTTCTCGCATGGAAGGAGCCGAGCTGGAGCTGGAGTTAAATTCTTCTACATAGGATTCCCAGTTAAAGTCATCTTGACCCGATGTGAGTTGCTCTTCTTGTTGCTTGGGCTTGATAAAGGAATCTTCATCTCGTCGCTGTTCTGCTTCTGGATCGGGAGTGGCGGAAGCTAGGTCTGAGGGGGGTTGATTTTCACCTTCGGGAGTTTCAGCGAGCTCCTCTAAAATGGGATTTTCCATCATTTCTTGGGTGACCACTTCTTGCAGTTCCATGCGATTGAGTTGAAGTAACTTAATGGCTTGTTGCAGCTGAGGCGTCATGACCAGTTGTTGGCTTAATCTTAGGCTCTGTTTGATCTCTAATGCCATGGTGCTTTTTTCCCTCTTACTTACCTTTTACTTACCGTAGGTCGCTCTCACCTCAGAATTGAAAATTCTCCCCCAAGTAAGTTTCTCGAGCGGTACGGCTTTGAGCGATTTCATGAGGAGTTCCTTTTTCTAATATTTTACCATCACTTAGTAAATAACCTAAATCGCAAATTTCCAATGTTTCCCGCACGTTATGGTCTGTAATCAGAACCCCTATGCCCCGTTTTTTGAGCACTTGAATCATTCTCTGAATATCAGCTACGGCAATAGGATCAATACCTGCAAATGGTTCATCTAGCAAAAGGAATACCGGATTTAATGCTAGCGCACGTGCAACCTCAACTCGCCTTCTTTCTCCACCTGAGAGAGTAAAAGCTTTTTGTTGAGCGATTGCATGAATATTAAATTCATCCAGTAACTTTTGAAGTCTCTCTCTCCGCTCATGATGGGTGAGCTTTAAAGTTTCTAATACGCTGAGAATATTTTCTTCAGCCGTCATCTTTCTAAAAACGGATGCTTCTTGAGGAAGGTAAGCAATTCCTTTTCTCGCCCGTAAGTGCATGGGCCATTGAGTAATATTTTCCCCATTTAAAAGGATTTTACCTCGATCAGGTCGGATTAATCCGACTACCATATAGAAGGAAGTTGTTTTACCTGCTCCGTTTGGTCCGAGTAGGCCGACCACTTGGCCGGCTTTGACTTCAAAATCGACACTTTTGACGACTTTTTTGCTGCGATAGGCTTTTTCCAGGCCCACTGCATGGAGAATAGATTCTGTTTTTTTCATAGAAATACCTTCTTTTTAGAAATTAATCGAGGCCTTGACTAAAAGCATTACTGTGTTCGACTTCAATTAAGTCTGTGTCACGATGCATGATGATTTGATCTCCTGTGACCGTGTCTTCGTTTTGATAAGATTGGGGAAATTGAGTAAGAGTAATGAGATCTCGCTGTGTGTCGAAATCTGCTCGACCACCTGTTGCATAGCGGAGGACAGGTTTTTTATCTTTTATTGGATTACGGCTGAGTTTATCAGTCACTTCTTTAATGAGTACATCATCATAAGCGGTGAGGTACTGCAGGACTTGTGAAAAATCTCCGTAGTTCAAGTCGGCTCTTCTAGAGCGAGCAAAGAGAGTAGGTTGAGTGATGTGGACAAAACGTGTTTGTAATGGTCGATGAGGATTCATAGTGAATTGAGCGAGTTTGAGCTTACGGAAGATGAGGCAGTGGTCCGACTCAATTTTTGTCATTTCAGGCACCCCAGAGTTGACAGGGGGCTGCGCAGCGGATCCTTGCAGAATCACTGTGACTGCTTGAGGCAGAGTGATCATGGATTCGCCTAAAATATAATCCAACCCGGAGCTGGCAAAGCTAAATTTTTGTCCTGTAGCCTCATGGCTGACTCCCGTGACGGGGTAGTGAGTCGGGATCTCGATGTGATGTTCACTCGGATGGTAGCGCATATAGTCGCTATGCACTTCAAATCCATCGGGAAAAAGTGTTTCGACATTTCCAAACACTTCGAGATCTTTTTCGTTGAGAAGGTATTTTGCTTCCAGTCCCTTGACGATGGTCACCTGATCTCCATCTCCTGAATCATAGAGGTAAGCAGTAACAATACGAGAGTGGTTGAGCTTCTCTGGGTTATAAAGAAATGCTGTTTCGGCTTTGATTCGCCATTGTTTTAACCCATTTTGTACAGAAACATAGCGAAATTGGTCTACCCGGTATTCAGGAATGCGATTTTTTGGAATTCCAGGGGCAAGGGTTTTTTCATTATTGGGACTTACATTTTGGGTCAATAAAAGAGGGTCAATGGGCCCTATTTCAGACTTGTTTTCATCGAGTGAGGAAGGAGAAAAGACCACAATTTGAGTGATCACTAGAGCCCCTAAAACGCAAAGAAAGAGGCGATGGAATCGTTTTTTGCGAAGGAACATTTTGTTAATCTACTGTAATTTACGAAAGAGAGCACGTCAAACTCAAGTAGATTGTTTCAATTTGTAGCCTCTCGGGCTTTTTTAAGGTAGGTTACCCAACACTTATGGATACCCAGCAGTTTGAAGCGCGTAAGCGTGCGCATATTCAGCACTCGCTCGCAGGTGCTTCTCAAGCACAAGGATTGAGTGGTCTGGAGCGTGTTCATTTGAATCATGAAGCGCTCCCAGAGCTGAATTTTTCAGAAATTCAGCTGAATTCCACTTTTCAGCAAAAAACTCTCAAGACTCCTTTCTATATTGCCGGAATGACCGCAGGTCATTCCGAAGCCTGGAAAGTCAATCAAATCTTAGCTCATGCATGTCAAAAACGCGGCTGGGCAATGGGGGTGGGCTCTCAAAGAAGGGATTTGGAAACCGCCGACGGTGGAAGTCTGGATCAATGGAAGAAGCTCCGAGAGGAAGTTCCTGAGTTGGTATTGATTGCCAATATTGGGATGAGTCAGCTGATTCCTGCTGATTTTGCTCGAGTGCGTCAGATTGTCCAAGACTTGGGAGCTCAGGCTTTGGCGGTTCACGTAAATGCTTTGCAAGAAACTTTACAGCCTGAAGGGACCCCTCATTTTAAGGGGGGGATAGAAGTCCTTCGGAAATACTGTGAAAATCTCGGAGTTCCTGTTCTTTTAAAGGAGACAGGATGTGGTTTTTCTCCGTCAACTCTTGAAAAAATAGCATCCATTGGTTTAGCTGCAGTAGATGTCAGCGGTTTGGGTGGAACCCATTGGGGCAGGATTGAAGGTGCTCGTGCTGCCAAAGAGTCGATTCAGGCGGCCGCTTCTTTTACTTTTGCCAATTGGGGTGAACCACTCGTGGATGCGGTGATGGCTGCAGCAAAAGTACTTTCTCCGGTCACTGAAATTTGGGCTTCGGGTGGAGTGAGATCCGGATTAGATGCGGCAAAACTGATTGCACTGGGGGCACACCGTGTGGGTTACGCACAGCCTGCTTTGAAAGCAGCATTGTCAGGTTTAGAAGAATTAGAGTTTTGGATGGAAAGACAGGAGTATGAGTTAAAAGTTGCCCTTTTTTGTACGGGAACTGCGACTTGTAGAGACTTGCGAAAGAAAGAAGGGGTATGGAGACCAAGCGTTATTTAGTGGAAGGATTTCATCGCCTATCCAGAGTAGATCGTTTAAAGCGAGTGAAAGAACTTTGCAGTTTGACGGAAGAGGAAACAAAGATTCTTTCAGGAGAAATCCCACTCCCTTTTGAGGTTGCCGAGCATTTAATAGAGAATGTAGTTGGATACTTTCCTATTCCGCTGGGTGTAGCCACTAATTTTACCATTGATGGACGAGATCTTCTGATCCCCATGGCAGTCGAAGAAACCTCTATTATTGCAGCAGCAAGCGCGACTGCTAAATGGATTCGTCGAGAAGGAAGTATTCGAACCTATTCAAAAGGGAGTCTCATTATCGGGCAAGTCCAACTTCCAAATGTTCGAAACGTCAAGAATGCTCGAAGAATTTTACATGATCAGCGGGATCTTTTAATGAGCTTAGCGAATGCTTGTATTCCTGGGCTCGTCAGTCGGGGAGGAGGTGTTCGGGATATTGGAATTCGCGAAATCCCGAGACCTGCGGGCGACGGAACAATGTTAGTTCTGCATATTCTTTGCGATCCCTGCGATGCAATGGGAGCGAATTTAATTAATCAAGTTTGCGAAGCGTTAAAGCCTCGGGTGGAAGATTTAACCGGGGAGCGTGTTGGACTTTGTATTCTTTCCAATTTAGTAGATACAAAACTAGTAGTTGCTGAAGTGATGATTCGAGATATTGATCCAGTTCTGGCGCATGGAATTCAAGAGGCTACTTTATTTGCTCAAGCAGACTCTTACCGTGCTGCAACTCATAATAAAGGCGTATTAAACGGAATTGATCCTATTTTAATCGCTACTGGAAATGATTGGCGGGCGGTAGAAGCGGGAGTGCACGCTTACGCCTCTCGCAGCGGGAAATACCAGCCGGTGACGGATTGGTATCAAGAAGGCTCCGATTTGGTGGGGCGAATTGAAATCCCATTAGCGGTTGGAATTTGTGGTGGGGTCACTCGGATACATCCGACAGCTCGAGTTGCTTTAAAGATGTTAAAAGTAACAAAAGCTGAAGATTTAGCTCGCATCTGTGCTGCGGTAGGAATTGTTCAGAATTTGGGAGCTCTTAAGGCGCTGGCAACGGTGGGGGTAGTGAAGGGGCATATGCAGTTGCATGCCGCTAATTTGGCAATTGCAGCTGGAGCGGAGATTCATGAAATCAGTCAAGTGCGAGATCGACTGGCTCAAGTTTTGTTGGTAGAAAAAACAATCAATTTAAGTCGGGCAAAAGAAATTTTAGAGGCTATTCGTGTCGCAGAACAAAGTCATTCCGCAGTCTAGCTTAGAAAAATATAGCATTGCTGGAAAAGTTTTTTTATTGGGAGAGTATGCTGTATTGGCTGGATTGCCTGCACTGGTAGCTACTCTTCCTCCTCGGTTTGAACTCTCTTTGTCTGTCGGGTCCACTCAGTCCTCATTTTTTTTACCCTCTCCTCTTTCTCCTTTGGGAAAATTAAGCGCTTGGGCAGTGAAGCAGGGGCAGGAAGTCCTTTCTTTTTTTTTCGAAGATCCTTTGCAAGGTGCAGGGGGACTGGGGGCATCTACTGCTCAATTTGCAATGGCAGATTTGGCTTATTCGAGAAGGCGGGGAGAGGAAAGCAGAAAATGGAGCGCGGTTTGGAAGCTCTACCAAGAGTTGATGAGTGATGTTCCCCTTTTGCCGAGTGGAGCAGATTTGGTTGCTCAATGGCAGGGGGGGATTGTTCTTTTTGATCCTATGGATGGTCATTGTAGCGATATTTGGCCTATCTTCGATTGGTCTCAGCTTCTCGTGTTTTCAGCTACTCAGCTTCCGGGTCGCAAAGTTGTCACGCATGAGCATTTGGCATTGCTTGCAAAAACAGGATTTCCTCATAAAAATTTGAGTCTCATTTCGTCTTTGGAAAAAATAATCCTTCAAGGGCTTTCTGCAGTCCGTGAAAATGATGCAGATCGATTCGGAAAAGCGTTGAATGAGTATGCGGAAACTCTATCGGAGGCAGGATTGGAGCTTTCTGAAGCCATTGAAGATCGTCATGTTTTGAGGAGTTTACCAGGTGTTTTGGGGGTAAAAGGCACTGGCGCAATGCTTTCGGATGCAGTGGTAGTTTTAATGAGATCAGGAGGTTTACAAAGAGCCCATTTGATCGAAGTGGCTCAAAGTCGAGGTCTTCAGTTGTTAGCCGATGGTCTCAGCTGTCAAATGGGGGTCACTTGTCTGAATTCTGTGTGACCGCTCAGGCTCCCTCTAATATTGCTCTCATCAAATACATGGGTAAAAAAAATAGTCTTTTGAATTTCCCCGAAAACGCGAGTCTTTCGCTGACACTGAATGGGTTATGTACTGTTGCAGAATTGAAAGTGACCACGCCGGGTGGGGGTTCTACCAGATGGATACCGGAAGCTCCCTCTTTGCGAGCTAAAAGCTTTCATTTTGATTTGCCCTGGATCGTTCCTTCTTTGAATGAGGAGAGCGTGAGTCGAGTACTGCGTCACCTGGAGAGGGTTAAGTCTGCGATTCCAGATCTTTTTTCCCGTTATGATTTAGACGTAGATTTTTCTCGATTGAAAAATGCTGATTTTTCATTGAGAACAGCCAATACTTTTCCAGCAGCCTCTGGAATTGCATCCAGTGCTTCTAGTTTTGCTGCAGTGACCCTCGCTACTGCTGCGGCCTGCTCCAAAGGGATTGTGCGATTTCAAAAAGTTTGGGATTCAGAGCTCCGATTCAAAAGAGAATTAGCTCAGATTTCAAGAATCGGGTCAGGCAGCTCTTGTCGCTCTTTTGAGGGGCCGTGGGTTCTTTGGCAAAAAGAAACCGCACAATGCATGGAGACAAAAGGCACTCCTGAAATGGCTCATTTTGTTATTCTAGTGAGCACAGAAATTAAAAAAGTGTCCTCTTCTGATGCGCACTCACGGGTGCGTACTTCGCCTTTATGGGTGGGGAGAGCTGAGAGAGTAGAAGAAAGAACTCAAAAGATGCGGGCAGCATTTCAGTTAGGTGACTTACCGACAGTAGCGCGCATTGCTTGGAGCGAGGCTTGGGAGATGCACAGTCTTTTTCATACTTGTTCTGAGCCTTTTTCTTACTGGGAACCTGGGACTATCGAGGGTTTGCAGTGGTTTTCTTCGCTGCTTCAGGAAAGCTCCCCTCCTATTGTGACTCTGGATGCTGGAGCTAATATTCATGTGATCATTGAAAAAACACAGAGAATTCCATGGAGAAAGCGCCTTCAGGATTTTTTTCAAGGTCGAGCGATTTTGGAAGATGAGCAGGGAATGGGGGCAAATCTGATAGGAGTTTTGGGCGAGGATGAACAAGATCATTTGGTCACAGTTTAAAGTAAGAGTCCCTGCAAAATGGGTCTTAGCGGGTGAGCATGCGGTATTAAGAGGAGCTTACGCAGTAGCCCTTCCTTATTTCGATGTAGGGCTCACTCTTGGATTTGAACCGAACTGGGGAGAGGAACTACATATTGAGCCTTTAGCAGTGAGGACTTTTATGCTTGACCTCCTGCATTCGATTCAAATTTTTTGGGAGTCAAAGGGTGGGGTTTTTTCAAATCCCATGGGAACCCTTCAAATTCAAAGCGATATTCCTATGGCCGCTGGACTGGGATCTTCAGCTGCTCTCTGTGTTGCATTGACCCGTTGGATGGTGAGCTCTAAAATGCTTGCATTAGTGAATTTAACGGAGTTCGCAACAGAATTAGAACATCGATTTCATGGAAAAAGCAGTGGGATGGATGTGGCTGTTATTGCTGCTGGAGAGCCGATTTCATTTGGGATGGAGCGAGGAGTTCAATCGATTGGAGTCAAAAGACTTCCAAAATTTAGTTTACACGATACCGGATTAAGAAGCCGTACGAGCGATTGTGTTTTGAAAGTAGAAAAATTTCGAGAGCAGATCCCTGTTGAGGGCCAGCGTTTAGATCAGGAAATGAGTACTGCATCGGAATGGGCTCAGGAAGGGCTGATTCGATATGATCGAGGAGAGGAAGAAGAGGGTTTGAAGCTGATTCAAAAGGCGATGAAACAAGCGGGAGAGTGTTTCTATGCGTGGGATCTGGTTCCTGCAGATGCAAAAAAAATGGAAAAGGAGCTTCTCCATCAAGGCGCTTTAGCTGTTAAGATGACAGGAGCCGGAGGGGGTGGAATGTTAGTTGCGCTTTGGGGGAAAAGTGAGTAAGAATTTATCCTTATTGTATCCTTATTGACCAAAGCTGAGAGGAGGTGAGATATGCCTGGTATTGCGATTCGAGACGGTGATTCTTTTGAAGCCGCTCTTAAAAAATTTAAAAAGCAATGTGAAAAAGCGGGTATCCTTTCTGAAGTTCGTAAACGGGAAGCTTATGAAAAGCCTTCTGTGAAGCGGAAGAAGAAGGCTGCTGCAGCAAGAAAGCGCCTAGTAAAAAAAGGTCGCCCTGTAAGAGTCTAGTTTAATAGAGAACGAAGGGCTGCAGATCACTCAAGCAAAGAGGGCGATTTGCGGCCTTTTTTAATGGAGGAGATTCGTATGCCCACCTTAAAACAACGCCTTTCTGAGCAAATGAAGTCTTCGATGAAATCAGGGGATAAAGAGACTTTAGCATTTGTTCGCAATCTTCATTCTGCCGTGAGAAAAAAAGAAATTGATGATCGAATCGATTTAGATGATTCGGGTGTTTTGAAAATTGTATCCACTCTTGTCAAGCAACGCCAAGATTCTATTGAACAGTTTAAACAGGGTGCGAGGCAAGACTTGGTGGTGAAGGAAGAGGCTGAGCTTAAATTTTTACAGTCTTACCTGCCTGCTCAGATGGATGAAACTGAAATTAAGAATTTAGTGGAATGGGCAGTGACGGAAGCAAAAGCTTCTAGCCTAAAAGATATCGGAAATGTGATGAAGCTTTTACTGCCCCAAGTGCAGGGAAAAGCCGATGGAAAGTTAGTCAATCAGTTGGTACGGGAGAGAATTGGACAGAACTAAGGATTCACTGGTCAAAAAAGGAAAACTTCCTTTAGAGCTTTTACAAAAGATTAAAGATTCTGTTAATTTAATTGAAGTTGTGGGAGAGAGAGTTGTTCTTAGAAAGTCAGGAGCAAACTTTGTTGGCCTTTGCCCCTTTCATTCGGAGAGAACTCCATCCTTCAGTGTGAATGAGTCTAAGCAGCTCTACCATTGTTATGGATGTAAAAAAGGGGGAGATCTTGTAAGCTTTGTGATGGATTTATTAGGAGTGAGTTTTCCAGAGGCGATCGAAGAGTTAGCGGATCGAGCTAAGATTCCGCTTCCTTCCTTTTGGCATTCTCAGGAGGCGGGCGCTGTAGGTGAACAGCAGGCAGCTCAAAGGGAAAAACTTTCTCTTGCTTTTAAGCTAAATCGATTTGCGGCTTCTTTCTTTCATCAAACGCTTCAGGAGTCTCCGTCTCCCCAGGAGTATTACCGTTTGAGAGGGGTAAGTTCTGATGAAATCCATTCCTTTTATTTGGGATCAGTAGAAAATGTGTGGGATAGTTTAGCGCGTCATTTAGTGGCAAAAAAAGCCCCTCTGGAACTTGCGGTCGAGCTGGGTTTGATTCGGCCCTCCTTACGTCAGAATAAAGATACCCAAGGGCAGGGTTATTTTGACCTTTTCCGAGGGAGAGCTATTTTTCCTATTTTAAATCAACGCGGTAAAGTAGCGGGTTTTGGAGGGAGAGCATTAGGGGATGAAACTCCAAAATATTTGAATTCTTCGGAATCTTTATTATTTCAAAAAGGAAAATTGGCCTTTGGACTTTATCAGGCTCAAAAATATATTCGAGAACAGGATGAGCTGATCTTAGTGGAGGGTTATTTTGATGTTTTAGCTCTTCATAGCGCTGGATTTCGAAATGTTGTAGCCACTTGTGGAACTTCTTTGACTTCAGACCATCTCCTTTTATTTAAAAGATTTGCTAATAAAATGACAGTGATGTTTGATGGAGATCAAGCGGGTGTATCGGCAACTGAAAGAGCAATGGAAGTCGGGTTAGATCACGGTTGGGTTGTGTATGGTGCTGAGATGCCTCAGGGGATGGATCCAGATGAACTCGTTTTGGATTTAAGTAGTGGTGCCGTTCGGCAAGAGGGAAAGGAACAGATGACTGAAATTTTACATCAAGCAAAGCCACTTCTAGATTCAGGGATAGAAGATGCCATTCGTTCCGCTGCTGCTGGACCTGAAGATTTGTCTCAATCCCTTAAAAAAATTGGGAAATGGTTGGCTCGCTATCAAGATTCTGTAGGTCGAGAAGTCCGATTTCAGCAGGTTCAAAAAAAGCTGGGTATTTCTCCTCAGTTATTATTAGATGCGATGGGCAA
>CAIYTD010000383.1 GCA_903928955.1 Oligoflexia bacterium
AATTCTCTTTTTTCTTCCCATTCCGCAATGGATGACCCAAAAATGCTCCAAAAAATGCCCAAAGTCCTTCTGCCGAAACGCAAAGAATAACTAGGGCTTGGAGAATCTGTGAAAGGTCTCGAGTAATATTTTCAGTTTCTAAATCTAAATCGGTCGTGCCCTTATAAAGAGCTCCAAATAGAATTGCAGAAAGCACTACTCCCAGTGGCTGATTTCGCCCCAGCAATGCAACAGCAATTCCCATAAATCCATAGCCAGGAGAAAAACCTAACTTAAAAGCTCCCGCATTTCCCAATACTTCGCTCACACCCACTAGACCAGCCAAACCTCCTGCAATAGCCATCGCAAGAATACGAATCTTCGCTGAATCAATTCCGGCAGCCTGGGCTGCATTTTCATTTTGGCCTACTGCACGAATTTCATATCCAATGACAGTTTTCGAAAGAACAAACCAGACAAAAAAAGCTGCTAATAAAGCAATACAGAGAGCTGATCCAACGGGCGCTCCATCAAAAAATTTAAAATTTGGGAGCATGAATCCAGGCCCTACCATAGAAGTTTCTGGATTTTGTGACTCATTATTCCTTAATACGTATAAGGTCACCCAACTGCATAACCCTGCAGCAATGAAATTCAACATAATTGTATTAATCACTTCATGGCTTCCGCGTCTGGCACGCAACCAACCCGGAATCATACCCCAGAAATACCCTGCTGCAAATGCGCAGACTGTAGCAAAAAGAGGCGCTAAGGGAAAAGGAAGTTCAGGAAAATAAATACCTGCACCTGCTGCAAACAATGCCCCAAACGCAAGCTGCCCTTCTGCACCAATATTAAAAAGCCCAGAATGAAACGCAAATGCAACCGATAACCCGGTAAAGATCAAAGGTGTTGAATAAAAAAGGGTCATTCCAAAATCATATCGAGAACCAAATGCACTATTGACTAAAATCTGAAGCACATGCCAAGGACTTTCCCCAGCAAGATAAGTGACCATCAAACCTGCGCTCAAACCTAAAACCACTGATAAAATCGATTTAACGAGGCGGAAAGAAATTTCTCGAATCTTCATACATTCACCGCGCCGCCCATTCGGAGGCCTAAAATTTGTTCTGTTACCCCGCCCCTTAAAAATTCTGCTACCATCTTACCTTCGTACATGACAATGATCCGATCTGACAAAGCAAGAATTTCGTCCAATTCTGAAGATACCAATAGAATTCCAGCACCCCTCGTACGAGCTTTTAAAATTTGTTTGTGAATAAATTCAATAGCTCCCACATCCACTCCCCGTGTCGGCTGAGCAGCAATGATTAATTTTGGAGAATACTTAAACTCTCTTGCAATAATAACTTTCTGCTGATTACCTCCCGAAAGTGTGCTCATGGAGATCTGAGTAGATTTGGGTCGAATATCATATTCTTCCAAAACTTGCTGTGTAACGCGCTCTAAGCATTTATAAGAAAGAATCCCTCGATTGCTCAAAGGTTTGCGTCTTTGGAGTCCCAATAAAAAATTCTCAGAAACCGGGCGTTCCAAAAGTAAACCTTCTTTGTGTCTATCTTCAGGTATAAATCCAACGCCTAATGCTTTGATCTGATGCGTTGAATAGTTTGCAACGTCTTTTCCAAAATACTCGATCGACCCAGACATTTGATGCGTATGTTTTTGAGGATGAAGCAAAAGCTGAAGAAGTTCCGACTGGCCATTCCCTTCTACCCCTGAAATTCCCACAATTTCGCCTCCATGAACGCGAAGGCTGATCTCATGAAGCGATCTCCGAGCACGAAGATGCACTCCCTTCAACTCCAAAACAGGTGCCTTTAAGAGAGGCTGAGCAGGGATGTCTGCCTGTAAATTGACTTTTCTACCTACCATCAATGCTGCCAACTCTTCTATATTTGTACCTTGAATCTCACGATCTCCTACAACCCTTCCTGCACGAAAAACAGTCACACGATGAGCAAGATTCATCACCTCTTTGAGTTTATGCGTAATGAGAATCACCGTTTTTCCTTGGTGACAAAGTTTTTTTAAATGACCGAAGAGTTCAATCGTTTCGTGAGGCGTCAAAACTGCAGTAGGCTCATCCAAAATAAGAATCTGAGCATTTCTAAAAAGTAACTTAAGAATTTCAATTCTCTGTTGAATTCCAACAGATAAATTTTCAACTTTTGCATCCCAATCTACAAATAACCCATATTGCTCAGAAAGTTGAATCAATTTTTTTCGAATAGATAATCGATCCATAGGGCGAAAAGCACGAGGCAACCAGTTCCACCCAGATAATGTTTGTTCAAATCCTAATAGAATATTATCTAATACAGTATAGGGCCCTCCTAACATGAAATGCTGATGAACCATTCCAATACCGCAATGAATCGCATCAAACGGCGAACTCCACGGCTTCATTCTGCCGCCCCAAAGCTCGCCGTTAATAAAAACTTCGCCTTGATCAGGCTGGTAGGTACCATATAGAACTTTCATTGCGGTTGATTTACCAGCGCCATTTTCGCCGATAATAGCGTGAATACTTCCAGATTGAATTTTAAAAGAAATATCTTCATTCGCCCGAACGCCATGAAAAGCCTTAGTCAAACCTCGAAATTCTACTGCCGGTGTCATTTTTTGAAATTTTTAAAACGAGGCACCTTTACTTTGCCTGCTATAATATCAGCCTTGAGCAACTCCGTTCGTTTCTGAATAAAAGGAGGAAGAATTTTTTCATTATAAGAATCCACAGCGTAGTCTATCCCATGATTGGCTAGACCAAATCGCTGAATACCCCCTG
>CAIYTD010000384.1 GCA_903928955.1 Oligoflexia bacterium
ATTTAAGCGCACGGAAGTGGAGCAAATGCTTTTAGAGCGAAGGAAGCTTACTTCAAAAAGGAGAAAATAGAAGCTTTCACCCTTTTTAGTCCACCCCCCTACCCTCTTTTTCGCGGTACTTTGCAATGAATCCGCTCAATTGAGCCTGCCCGTAGACCCTAACCAAGAGCGCATACTCACGCGTCTGGGTTTTGCCTTCCTTATATAGGCTCACTACGTACTCTTCTAATGTGATCGCATCCGTCCAATCCACCGGGGTAATCATTCCTTGGCCCCTCCCTCATAGGTTTATCCTAGGGCAATTGGATGGGGGTTGGTAGGTGGGGTGCAGTGTAAACTCAGGCTTTTAGCTCGCCCAACTAAGCTATGAGAAAAACATTTTTTCTATAATTTCTAAAAAACACTTGCAACAAATTTAAGTTAATTAGAAGATTACAGACTTCAGAAGCGGTATAAACATCTAATGCAAAAGGAACCAGTGGATGGAAACTTTAACGAGCAGTAAAATTCAGAAGCTCTTTAAGATGCTTTCTGTGCAAACATTATTTAATGCCGAAGAAAGAAATGAAATCCCTCATGCCGAACGAATAGCAAGAGGTAGTACATTTGTTAGACATTGGACCATTGAACAACTTCCAGAAATTGGAAAACGTTTTGGTTTTTTAAAAGCACCAGTAAAACAAGTGATAGCGTGTATATATACTCAAAAAGGCGGAGTTCTTAAGACAACTATTTCCTACACTATTGCTCGAATCTTGGCATTGTGTGGAATTAAAGTACTAATTATAGGCGTTGATATTCAAGGGTCTATTACAAAAACTGCAGTACCAATTCCAGAAGCTGAAAGCCTTGACGACCTAAAACGCATCAGAAAAACATGGGGAGGCCTATATCATTTACTTTATGATGATGCAGAACTGTTCGATGTAGTAAAAAAAACAGACTTACCTACTCTTGACGTTATTCCAGAAAATGCCGGTCTTAGAGTTCTCGATAGAAGACTATCAACCGAATCTAATCGAGAAAGATACTTTAAAAATAAGCTTCTTCCCCTTCTAGAAGATTATCAAGTAGTCATTTTTGATAATGGGCCTAATTGGAATCAATTAGTTGAAAATACACTAGTATGTTCTAACGTTGTTATATCGCCCGTAGGCTGCGATGTAGGGACCTTTGATGTTCTAGAAACCAATTTAGACCAAATTTGGGAATTCCAAAAAGCGATTAAAGACATCCAATGGGATGATTTTATAATGGTTCCAACACTTCTCGAAAAAACAAAACTATCTAGTCAAATATACGGAACTTATACTCATACATACGAGAAATATATTATTCCTGCAGCTATAAGAAGAGCAGTTATCGGACAAGAATCAGCTTTCATGAGAAAAACTGCAATAGAACACGATCCAAAATCAGCACTAGCTCAAGATTATTATGATGTAGTAACTGCTATTTGGGCAAGGATTGTGAGGTAATCATGGCCCTAAAAGGAAACCCATTTGAAAACTTGCTTTCTGGTAAAGGCCCAACCATCAAAAGGCAACCTAAGGAATTTGAGCCCTTAAATCCTTGGGATGATCCAAAACCTAAAGAAAAACAAAAATCTCCAATCATCAATCCTTTAATTAACAATGAAAAGCGATCTGACAACAATACACTGGGAAAAGAAAATAAAAAATCTCCTTTAATATCAGAAACTAAAGAAGAGCTAGATGAAAGTCAGTCAACTAAATTTAAGTCAACTGAAAATACGTCAACTAATCCTAAGTTAACCAACAGTAAGAGATCTGAAAGACAGTTAACTGAAAGTCAGTCAACTAGCTCACTAAAAAAACACCCGGCAAGAAACAAACGGCCCACTCCCAAGCTAACTAGAAAACAGTTAACTAAAACTAAGTTAACTGAAAGTCAGTCAACTACCCTTTTAGAGCCTTACTCTAAAAATCAGGGACGATGGATGTTACCTGAGCACGACTTATTAGATTTGCTAGCAGTGACTGATAGAATCCAAAAACTTACTGGGAACCAGTGGCCTGTATTTTTATTTATGAGTTTAATGGCATATGAGTACGACAAAAAAAAAGGTAAAAGAGGAACAGGAATTCGTAGATTTGCAGGCTCTTTTTTATCAATTGGTTTAGGCCTATCACCGTCTACTTGCAATGACGCTATTAACGAATTAATTGCAAAAGGCTACGTAGAGTTACTTGAAAAAAATAACTATGGAGGGAACCTCTACCGAGTCAAACCCACTTTACTTTATCGCCCAGACCCAAATCAAGTTGACCGAAAGTCAGTCAACGTAATGTCAGCTGACTTAGATTCAGTCAGGATGTTGTCCGAAAGTCAGTCAGGATGTTGTCCGAAAGTCAGTCAGGATGTTGACCGAAAGTCAGTCACATTTATAGATGCTGTAGACGTTATAGATGCTTTACACTCTCTCCCGCTGGCCAAATTCTTAAACCCAACCCAACTCGCCGAACTGGAAGCGCGGTGGATGTCGTTCATGAAAAAAGAGAGGGAGAGAGAAGAAAAGGGATTGCTCAAACTTTTCGAACAGAAACCAGAAGAAACAGCAACCCTCTTCAAGGCTTTCGATATCGTCCTGAAAGAGCAAGAAGAGTACGGAGAGATTAAGTCTGCTATCTCAGTTCTTGAAACGAACTATTCAGGACAGTACCGAGCCAAAGCTCTTGCCGCTATTGCGAGGAGTGAGCAGAAGGAGAAAGA
>CAIYTD010000385.1 GCA_903928955.1 Oligoflexia bacterium
AAGCATATGCGTCATTTAAAAATTAAAAACAGATTTGTATCTATTAGTGGAGTACTCATATTCAGCTTTTTATTAAAAAGCTCCTCAATACAGGCGGCACTTCCGCCGATTTATGAAAGCGAAAGAGAATTTCAATCTCTTCTCAGCTCTCCTAAAATGCATCATCTCATGAACGGTCATTTACTTACTTCAGTAAGCAACGATTTCGAAAATGCTATCTTTACTGGTGAGGGAAACTGCGAAGTTCATTCAAAACTAAAAACTGTTTCACTTCCACATGGAATGGTAGGACCCAGAAGGTATGAAATAGTGGATATTCGAGTCATCAAAGGATGCGAATCAAAATCCTTTGATGAAGCCGAAGTTCAAGGACGTATAAATCTTTTCAAAAGAGCAGCATCCCTTATTGGGTCGCTCAGCAACCACTTTGAAGGGAGTGGGGTTATTAAAATAGATTTTCTGAGTTCGAATGAAGACAACTCTCAATTTTTACTCCACGGTGCAAATGGGAGCAGCGTAGAAATAGAAGTCTCGAAAGAAAACTAAAAATACTCGATCAGTCGATGGGAAATATAATTTCGTATCGACTGATCCTCATCTATGCCTTGAAAAATTCTATCTCTTTTTACTCTATTTTTTTATGACATTTTTTTTAAATTTTGATAAAGACGATCTTACCATTTTAATAAAAAAAATGGGGGGAGAAAAAAATGAAGAGTGTAATATTAACTTTATTAGGGTTGATCTATTTACAAGAAACCCTGTTTGCAAACGACCAGAATGCATTTCTAAATATAAGTGATCAGTTCTCTTGCGAAATATCATCTCTACATCCCACTCAAATGTCAGTTGGAATGATTGAAGTAAGAGAAAAAGAAAATGAAATAACTAGCACAAACATTAAACATTTCAAAACTAAACATCCTATTCCAACGGTGGTCGGCCCTAATAGTCTATTATATATTATAGATCACCACCATTTAGCCCGTGCCTATCTGGAATCAGATATTGAGAGCGGAATTTGTGTCATCTATGCAAATTACTTCGACCTCACTCCTGATGCCTTCTGGTTAGAAATGAACCAAAAGGGATGGGTTTATCCTTACGATCAAAATGGACATCTCCAACCTATTTCTAGCCTCCCTCTTCAAGTTAAGGACCTACAAGATGATCCTTATAGAAGTTTAGCAGGAGCTGTTCGAGATGCCAACGGATACAACAAAAATACTACTCCATTTGCAGAATTCCAATGGGCAAATTTCTTCAGAACAAGAATTCAAATAAAATATTTTGAATCAAATTTAAAATCTTCTACAGTGAAAGAAGGTATAGCATTGGCACTTAGCCCTCAAGCTGCAGGCCTTCCAGGATATAATTACCCTTGAGGTTACTATCGATACTCCTCGCAATCTTAAGCCTTGGAATAGGTCCCTGTGATAAACACAAGCTGCCACAAGGAGCTTTTAAAGGAGAAGCGACTATTCGTATCCCAGGAAAAACCGTGAACCGCCAGCCGGTAAATGTTCAACTCCTATCCCTTCGTCACGGCAATGGATCTATTCATGTAAAGAACACTCTTACACAATTAGATACCCTCTCTCCTTTATCTATTTCTCAATTTCATGCAACCCAACTCAAAGGCCCCCGTGGGTTTAATCTAATTGTTCCTGATCTCCCTGTCCAAATGGAAGAAAATAAAATATTCCGATTAACGAAAGTGGAACACTGGAAAGAAAAATGTTATTTCGGATATAATTCCGATATGACTTATCATATCAGAGTTTGTTATGGTTTGAAAAATCAAGATTTCAAACTTCAAATTAGTACAATTAAAGGATTTCATCTCATTCAAATAGAGGCAAAAAACTCCGAGTCAGTTATTAACAGGATTCCACTGACTGATCAAACTCCACATATTTTTACGACAGAACAGCTCATTGAATCTGCTTTTCAAAAAAACCCAGATATTCTGTTAGAACAAGAGAATTTACTCCAAGCCTGTGAATCTGCTCACTCTGCCTATGAAAGACTCCTCCCTCACATCAATCTAGCAACTTTTTTAACAGTTTGGATCCCCCCTTGGAATGCAAGTAATTTTCTAAAAATTACTGGAAATCTATTTCCATTTATATTTCCCGATAAGTGGTTAGATGCTTCTCAACTCAAATGGCAATCCAAAGCAGAAGAAGTTGTCCTTGATCTCACTCAATCCCAAAAAATAACTGCTCTACAAAATTTAGCAGTCATTTATTCCATGCAAAAAGAGCTTTATCATCAGCTAACAGATCTGCATATCCAGACGCAGCCCCTTTTAGTTAAGATTGAGGAGCTCGAATGTCAAAATCGAATGGATCCTGGTTCTAGCACAAATGTTCATATTGGATTAAATGATCTCAGCAATGACATGCTCGATGCTAACAATCAAATTCAAAGCATAGGAGCTGATATTGCCCAAGCAATCGGCTCCAATCATCCAGGCATTGTAAGCGACATCGTATTTACTAACGAGATGACGTCCTTTCATGAAATTCCACTTCTCAATCCCCTTCAGTTAGCAAAGTTACAAAGGCAGCTCGAAGATTTTGCGATCGATTCCTCATTAGAAAAAAAACAAATGAGCTACTTACAACGTGCAGCAGAAGAAAATGAAGCAGACATCTGGACACATTGGCTCAATCCCAACTCGGAAGATCGTTATTCCATCGGCTTTCACTTAGGAGCTGAGAAGAAAATTGCAAGCTCCAAAGAGAAGGTTTTTGAAATTCGAATCGATCTTATTGAAAAATCCATTAGGTCACTCGCCTATAACCGAGTCCGCGATCGAAATATGCTTTTAGAGCACTTTGAAAGAATTAAAAATGACCTGCCGAAGAGAAAAGATAGATTCGAGCTTTTTCTGAATCTCGTCCTAAATACTCCGGATCAAGGAGAAAAAGCTACCTTCCGAGCCAGCGATATGCGGTCTGCTCTCCAAGATTACCGAATGGGACTGAAAGAATATTACAGTACTCAAGCAGCCATTCAATCGCAGCAGATCCAGATTGATCGACTCGTCTTTAAAGGACCTCATCAGAGATTTAAAAAATATATAGATGAAGACTCTGTTTGGATCGAGAATTTCGGACAAAATGCTGGACTATTTCCAACTCCTTAATGAAACTGGGGCGACTTGAGCATTTTCAGCAGCTAGAGCGACTCTTACTTTGGGATGTTCCGAAATCCAATTGGTTGAGGAAATTTCCTCTGGCCCTGAAGGGATTCGCGCTTGCTCTCCTCTTCACCCCGATGGCTTCTGAGGTGCAAAACCACCATTCTAGCGCAACGTTCGGAAGGAGTTAAATAGAGAAACTTGGAGAGAGCTGTCCATATGATAAACGAGTTCCCCAAGGATGAACCAGACGCTATTCTTGGAGCGATCGGAGCGGCAGTAAGCCCTGATAAATTGGCCGGACACCTGTACTTATGTCGGTGGTATCGAATAATAATATGTTTGGCTGGGATCGTATGGAGCTGTTCGGTCACTTCTTTTAGACCTGAATCCACCATGGGGATATTGCTCCGACAGGGGTCGTACACGACGCTTTGGCGTTCCTCCCCCTTTTTTGGGAGCATCTCCTGAACCTTCTTGAGTACAATCCGAGTCAGTAGGAGTTGGATTTTCGACCGTATTATCAGAAGATGGAAGGTCTTTTTTTTTCTCAGAGCTTGAGCCGTAGAGCTTTTTTTTAAAAGCTTAATCTCTTCAGCTCGACAATGATTTGGACAAGTTCTTCATAGGTGGAGAGTTTCTGACTGCCTGGGTTGATTTACTCGTGTTGAAGATCCATTTTCGGCTACTCTATCAAAGTCATGATACCCTATGACAATATGCAAAATATCCGATTAGAAAAACTATTTTTTATTTTCCTATCGACCCTCCCTTTCTTTTTTTCCTGCAGTGGGAAACCTTTCAGACCTTGCACAGAAGGGGGTCAGCCCCCTCACGAAAATCTGATAAGTCCATTTCGAGGCACAAAACGGTGTTTTCAAACTCAGGATGCATCAGGAAACACTCTGAATGACGGGAAATACTATGAAATGTCCTTAGATGACACCCTAGCAACAGAGGGAGAGTACACCATGGGGAAAAAAACAGGTCGTTGGATAGAATATAATGAAAAAGGAAAAAAAATATCAGATAAATACTTTCATGATGGCAAAGAAATTCCCAGACCTTAAATCCAATGAATAGAAAGCATCGATGGCTCTGGGGTATCCTTTTTACTTCGGTAGCTATTCTCCTCAGTGCACTTGCAACAGGATGGAATGTAGTTCTCATGCGGGACTACCAGCATATTCTTCAGCTAGCAAAGTCCTTATCCTCCTCCAATGAACTCAGCTATTTCCCTTCGCATCTCATTGTAAAAATGATCCTAGGAACCCTGGGTTTTGTTGCTACTCTCACTCTGACGATCCTGATTTTTATCAAACTGCTGAAAGAAATGAGACTCAATCAACAACAATCAGAATTTCTTGCAACTGTCAGCCACGAGCTAAAAACTCCGATTGCTGCAATGGAACTCAGTTCTTCTTTACTTCGAACCAGTGGACTATCTCATTCAGAAACGCAGCGCCTCTGGAGCTCCCACCAAGTAGAACTGAACAGACTCAAAGAGGAAGTAGATGCGCTTTTAGAGGCAGCGCGATGGCAAGTCAAACCTAAACTCTATCCGATGGCACCTTTTCTTTTAGAAGAAGGAATCCAAGAGTCTATGGAAACGGCGGAAGTGGCGGCAAACTTCAAGTCGTCGAACTGCACCGAAATTGTCGCGGGCTGCGGCACCTGCCGCACAGCAGCTGGGCGGTAGTACCCCCGAACGCCTGGTGCGGCCTCTACAC
>CAIYTD010000386.1 GCA_903928955.1 Oligoflexia bacterium
CCGATCTCGCGAACTTTTTGATTTTGGAGCGGTTCAGACGGATCCTCATTTTGGCAATTATCGTGTTCGATTGGGCCAAGCCGGAGAACCCGATCGGTTAGTTCTTTTGGATTTTGGTGCTGTTCGGAAGCTTTCAAAAGATTTTTTAGACCCTTATCTTGAAATGGTAAGAGGTGCTCATCTTCGCGATTCTGCCCGTATTATTCGCGGTGCAATTTCTCTTGGATTTTTAAAGTCGAGTGATTCGGTGGAATCGCAGGATCTTTTTGTTCAGTTTTGCTTTTTAGTGACTGAGCCCTTTTTCCAACCTGGAGCATTTGGGGTTTCTCCAGATTTATTTGATTCTGAGGGAGCTTATCAATGGGGTGAAAGTGATCTTCCTACTCGTGTTGCAAAGATGGCACCTCAGCTTGCAATCGCATTTAAACTCAGATCCCCGCCTCGAGAGATGGTATTTTTGGATCGCAAATTAGGGGGCGTTTTTATTTTCCTTAAAGTTTTGAAGGTTCGAATTCGGGGTTATGATTTTATTCAAAAATATATGGGAAATCACGTCTCCTGATTTGACAAGAGGCATACTCTGCAGCTAAGTGAAAGGAGTGTGAGGGGATCATCATGTCTACAATTTTACATCGTTTAGCCGCTTGGTCAGATGCAGATCCTGATGCTGTAGCTCAGGTTTATCGGCACCATCAAAAATGGAAACCGATTACTGCGAAAGAATATTGTGATCGGGTATATTGGTTGGCATTATTTCTGGAATCCAAGGGGATGGTTCAGAAAGATATTGGGACCATTTTTTCTTATAATTGCCCAGCTTGGGTTCATATGGATCTGGCTACGATGCTTTTGGGTGCCAAATCAGCAGGGCTTTATCCCAATTCCACTCGAAAGGATATTCACTACATTTTGAATCATACAGAGTCTCGTTTTCTGGCTGTTCAGAATAAAGAGCATTTTGAAAAGATGACAGGTGAGCGTGGGGAAACGCATTTGCCCGAAAGGATCGAACTTATTCTGGTTTTTGATGGAGATGAATCGATTTCAACGAAGGCAGTTTCTTATTCGGATGCACTTAAAATAGGGAAAAAAATTGCAGCTCAAAAAGGCACAAAAAAACTAAGTTATTATTTAAGTCAGCTGGATCCTCATTCGGGAGCATTCATGATTTACACTTCAGGAACTACGGGTGCTCCGAAAGGTGTCATTTTATCTCATGATAACCTTGTTTACACCATAGACAAAGGTGTTCAACATTGGAATTTATCTATGGGGAAGGGAACTCTTTTTTCCTTTCTTCCACTCTGTCATATTGCAGAAAAACTGCAAAACGTAGGAGCTGGAGTGAGTCTTCGTTATTCTGTGAGCTTTTGTTCGAAGTTTGAAAATGTTTCAGTGGAATTGCCAGAAATTCAACCTAGTCTCTTGCTTTGTGTTCCTCGCCTTTGGGAAAAGATGAAGGAAGGAGTCATGAAAAAACTAGATGGGAGTCAGGGAGCCAAAAAGAAATTGGCTTTATGGGCATTCCAGGTAGGAGCGCGGGTTGCTGAGGCTCGTTTTTCTCATGAGGCGGTATCGTACCTGGATCAGATTCAATGGAAAGTTGCAGATCTTTTAGTTCTTTCGAAAATAAGAAAGGCGCTTGGCCTAGGGCAAGCTCAAACATTAGTCTCTGGTGCTGCGGCACTTTCCTCACATGTTTGTAAATGGTTTAGATCACTGGGATTAGATATTATGGAAGACTTTGGTCAAACAGAATCTTCTGGAGTAGTATGTATGACGATTCAAGGTGTCGACTGCGCGGGCACTGTCGGAAAGCCTGTAGCAGGAATGGAAGTGCGAATTGCTGCGGATGGAGAAATTTTAACGCGAGGGCGTCATGTTTTTAAAGGTTACTTTAAGGATGATGCAGCAACAGCTCAAGCCCTCGATGCAGAGGGTTGGCTGCATACGGGAGATTTAGGAGAGGAAGATGGACGAGGATTAATTCGCATTAAAGGGAGGAAAAAGGAGATTTTAAAAACTTCTGGTGGAAAAATGGTAGCCCCACTTCCGATTGAAGAAGCTTTAAAAGCCTCACCTTTGATTAGTCAGGTCTGCATGGTGGGAGATGGACGGAAATATCTAGCAGCTCTCATTACACTTTCTGAATCTAAACTAGACGAATTATCTCGCTCAAACGGAGCTCTTCAGGGACGAATGATCACAGTTCCACAAGTTGTGAGTGAAATAAAAAAATATGTGGAAGATCTGAATGCAACTCTTCCCAGTTATGAACAAATTAAGAAATTTGCAATTCTTTCGAAAGAATTTTCAGTGGTGGAAGGAGAAATGACTCCCACTCTCAAGATGAAGAGGAATATCATTGAAAGTCGGTATCAGGACATTATCGAGCAATTTTATGAATCATAGTGAAAATCCATTTGTTACAGGAGTTAGAAAAGTCATTCCTGCAGTTTTAATTTATGTTCGTAAGAATGATGAAATTCTTATGATTCATCGAAACGCAAAAGATCGAGCGAGTGTAGACACCCATCAGGGAAAATGGAACGGATTAGGTGGAAAGTGTGAACGAGATGAATCTCCGTTGGATGCTGCAGTTCGAGAAGTAAAGGAAGAATCTGGCTTGGATCTTCCAGTATCCAGTTACCATGCTTTAGGAGTGATCCAATTTCCAAATTTTAACGCACAAAAATCAGAGGATTGGATTGTTTTCGTTTTTACTGCCGAATGGAATAGCCAGCAGCCTTATCGATCGAGCTCTGAGGGGGATTTACACTGGGTTTCTCGAGGAGATTTAACCGCTTTGAATCTTTGGCCGGGGGATTTTCACTTTATTCCTTTTGTCTTAGAAAAGAGTCCTTTCCTAGGGACGATTTGGTACGAGGATTTAAAAGTCATTCGAGTTTGGTTTCAAAAACTTTAAGAACGAGTCATGGGAGCCGTTTTCAAAAATTTTAAAGTTTTATAGTTTTCTTCGGCCCATCTGAGTCCCCAGTCCGATTTGAAAAGGAGGACGGGTTGGCCATCCCGATCTTCTAGACAACGGCTATCTTCTCGCCTTTCAAAGTAGTCTGCATCGAGTCCCGCTCCTTCTACCCAACGGGCGTGGATGTAAGGGAGTCTTTCGATTTTGACATAGACGTTATATTCTGCTTTGAGACGGTGTTCTAAAACTTCAAATTGAAGTGCTCCAACCGCTCCTAAAATTGGGTCTTTGTCGCCTAATCCGCGCTGCCTGTAAACCTGTACAACTCCTTCTTCGGCAAGCTGTTCGAGCCCTTTTTTAAGCTGCTTTCTTTTCATCGGATCCAGAATCATGACGCTCGAAAAGTATTCGGGCGAAAAGCGAGGCACGCCTTCGTATTCAAACTGTTTTCCTTCGCAAAGAGTATCTCCAATGCGGAGATCTCCACTGGTGTCGAGTAGTCCCACAATATCGCCTGGCCAAGCTTCGTCGATGACTACGCGTTCTTGAGCAAAAAAATGCAGTGGCTTGGATAATTTGATGTCTTTATTCAATCGGGCATGTTTGACAGACATATTGCGTGTAAATTTTCCTGAACAAACTCGCATAAAAGCAACGCGATCGCGGTGAGCAGGGTCCATATTTGCTTGAATTTTGAATACAAATCCCGAAAATTTTGGATTTGTAGGATCTATAAAAATTTCGCCTGATTTTCGAGGAGCAGGAGGCGGAGCTATTTCAATAAAAAGATCTAAAAATCTTTGGATCCCGAAATTATTCATAGCGCTTCCAAAAAAAACGGGGGTCAGCTGTCCACTCAAAACTTTTTGAAGATCAAAAGTGTCTCCTGCATATTCCAGGAGCTCGAGTTCTGCTTTCAGTTGAGAATGGAGTTCTTTTCCCTCTTCAAAATCTCCGCGAGGACCGCTCATCAGCTCGCTAAAAAGAGGGTCATCCATTCCAGCTACTTTTTTAGGGGCCAAGCGACCTTTGACGTTTGCTTCACCCTCTGTTTGGAAAAAAAGGACTTCATTAGCCGGACGGTCATAGATTCCTCGAAAACGATCTCCTAGTCCAATGGGCCAGCTCATCGGGCAAGATCGGATTCCAAGAACTTTCTCGAGCTCATCGATTAAATCGAGCGGGTCACGGCTGGGACGATCCAGCTTATTCATAAAAGTAAAAATAGGGATGGCGCGGAGACGGCATACCTCAAAGAGTTTTCGCGTTTGAGCTTCAACGCCTTTAGCAGCGTCGATCAACATCACAGCTGCATCAGCGGCAATGAGTGTTCTATAAGTATCTTCTGAGAAGTCTTTGTGTCCGGGAGTATCCAGTAAATTAATCTGTATGTTTTTGTATTCAAATTGAAGAACGCTGGAGCTCACTGAAATTCCCCGTTGCTTTTCAATCTCCATCCAGTCCGATGTCGTATGCCGTTGGTTTGCTTTAGCGCGCACAGCACCCGCTAGATGAATCGCCCCACCATAGAGCAGCAGCTTTTCAGTGAGAGTTGTTTTACCGGCATCAGGATGTGAAATGATTGCAAAAGTTCGGCGACGGGCTACTTCTTTTTGCAGGGAATGGACTAATAGGCTCATTACGCTAGAATTAACCCAATTGAGAGAGAAAATACAGGACCTTAATTGTTAAGTGATTTACCAAATTTTGAAAATTTGTCGATGGAGGGAAGGAAGGTAAGGGGAATCAGGAGAGATTTTATGAAAACCAGTCAAGTTGCACTCCTGGTTTCTTCGCATGCCGGAGCACCTGTTTTAGTGGAGTTTGTTTCTGAAGATTCAGAAATAAACTGGGTTGAGGTGGCTGTTCATGGAGGAGAAAAAAATCTTATTGCGTGCCTTTTTGAGTACCGTGCTCAGTTAGAAAATGAAGAAAATCAATTTGCTGATTACGTGGAAGAACTTCTGTCTCATCCTTTTTTGAGAAAAAAGATTCAAAGGCAGGGTGTCCAATGGTTTAAATCCAGAATAAAAATTCATCAATACCAACAGGCAGAGCGTAAGGCTATGCAGTTTATTGTAGACTATGCTTATAAAATATTTTTGACTCAGCCTCATCAAAGAGATTTTGTCCTAACCACCTCTACTCATCAAGTGAGAGTTCGCGTTTTTGAATCGGCATAAAATAAATGGGCTAGATCTACTTGCTTTATCCTTCTACTCAAGATAGTTCCGATACTTACCCATGATGCATCCAGGTTTGCTTTCTTCAGCAGATGAAATATTTGAGCTAGCTCAAGTGTTGAAAAAACATTCGATCATTGCTTTTGACACCGAATTTATTCGGGAGTCTACTTTTTTCCCTATTATTGAAATTATCCAGGTAGCAACGGACACGGATTCCTGGCTGATCGATGCAAAAGCATTTAAAAAAAATTATCCAGCTCATGAGCCCGATTCTTATGATTCTTTTTTGAATCCTCTCCTGGAAGTGTTTTCTGATCCAAAGATCCTGAAAGTACTTCATGCCGCTCAAGGAGATCAAGAATGTCTTTATACCAGCTTTGGTATGCTCGCTACTCCAACCTTAGACACGGCAGTTGCAGCTTCGCTTTGTGGATTAGGAGATGGTATGGGCTTGGGAAAGTTACTCAAAATTGTATTAGATGTGACAGTCACCAAGGGGCATGCAAGAACGAATTGGGGAGTACGTCCTCTTCCTGAACAGCTTGTAGAATATGCTCATGCGGATGTTCAATACCTAGTTCAATTAGGCCGAAAATTGTTAGAGCAACTCGATCAAATAGGAAGAAAAAACTGGGGATTTCAGATCTCTGCAAAATCAGAAAATAAAGCACTTTATCAGTCTAATATAGAAGAAATGACTCAGAAGCTGTCCCGGAGTGGCCGTTTGGACAAGCAAGGTCATTCTGCTCTGCGAGAGTTAGTGAAGTGGAGAGAGGACAGAGTCAAACAACTCAATTTACCGAGGCGTTGGGTAGCGGATGATCAGGTCTTATTAGATCTTGCTCATGTAAAGCCTAAGGATGTTGCCCATTTGAGTGCGTTTCGAGGGTTAAATAAGGGCGAGCTCAAAAGTAGCGGTGACGCAATCCTAAATGCAATTCGAAAAGGTTTAAACTCTGAAAATATTGAAATTCCTCCAAAATTTTCAAAGCAGCTGATTCCAACTCCAGACGAAGCACAGGTGCTTGAGATCCTCCGGTGTTATGTTGGGATTTTGGCAGATCGCCATAAAATTGCAGCTAAACATTTGATGACTACAGCGAAGCTTCTGCCTCTTCTCCGAAGCCAAATGGAAACAAAAGAGGACTTGGCGAAAGCGGGTATTTTAAGCGAAGAGGCTGCTCAACTGATTGGAGATGCACTCCTTGCTATGCTGCGTGGAGAAAGTGCTCTTGCCATTCAAAACAATCATGTTGAAATTATCCAGATGAGTGACCCTTGACTACAAAAATATCGCATACCTCAGAATTTCGAAAGAGAAGGGCTGCGAATTGGATCGTTTTGGGTCTTACTTATTCTGCAATGTATATGGGGAGATATAATCTCCCACTCGTAAATCCTATTCTCTCACGTATTTATGGCTGGGATAAAGCACAAATAGGGGGCATCATCAGTCCTGCTCTGTTGGCTTATGGTATTTTTGCGATGTTGAACGGCCCGATCGTTGATAAAATGGGCGGTCGAAAAGCAATGATGATTGGTGCTTTTGGTTCGGTCATTTTTAATATTCTTTTTGGAATGGGAGCTTATTTCGGATTTCTCGGTCAAGGCCCTCTTTTATTGGGTTACTTTGCTTCGATTTGGATGCTCAATTCTTATTTTCAATCCTTTGGTGCTGTTTCACTTATTAAAGTGAATGCAGCTTGGTTTCATATTAGTGAGAGAGGAGTCTTTTCTGCAATTTTTGGTTCTATGATTCAAATGGGCAGGACAATGATTTTTTTAATGGGGCCTGTGCTGCTTATTTTTTTGCCTTGGCAGTGGCTTTTTTTTATACCTGCTTTTTTTATTGCCATTATGGCTGTGTTTACTTTTTGGACGGTGCAAGATAGTCCAGAAAAGTGTGGTTTACCACTTTTAGATGTTCAAGATGCATCGAGTGGAGACCATGAGGCTGTCAGTTTTCGATATGTTTTAAGAAAAATTTTCACCAATCCAGTGACTTTATCTATTGCACTGGCTGAGTTTTGCACAGGTTTTGTTCGTCAAGGGTTTGAGCAATGGTTTCCTCGATATATGGTTGAAGTTCAGAATCTTAGTTTAGATTCAGCCGTCTTTAAGCGAAACGCATTTGCTGTAGTATTTGCTGGGATTTTAGGAGCTATTTCAGCGGGGACTCTCTCTGACTGGGTATTTCAGGGGCGCCGAACTCCAGTGGCATGCATTGGCTATGTTGTTCAGATGATTTGCTTAGGAGTAGTGTGGAAAGCACCGAGTTTGAATGGGGTGATGGGTGCATTTATTTTAAACTCTTATGCCATTAGCATGGTGCAATCCATGCTTTCTGGAACTGCTTCGATGGATTTTGGTGGAAAAAAAGCAGCCGCAACTGCAGCTGGTTTTTTTGATGGGATGCAATATATCGGTGGGGCTTTTGTTGGGTTAGGAATGGGTTGGATGCTAGATCGATTTGGCTGGGTTTGTTGGGGTCCTAGCATGATTGGGTTTGCTGCTGTTGGGATGATTCTGATGATTATATTTTGGAATGCTCGGCCTAAGAGTGGAGTTGTTTTTCATTCAAAGGAACAGTAAGGCTTGGAGCGTTTTGAACTGGTGCTGTATAGCCTGACATATGAGAGTCCTATTGGACACATTTAAATATAAATTTACCCGTGCCAACATTTGAGTGAGAGATAATATTATGTTTAAATTCCAAGCTCGACTGAGTTTTACTGCTTTCTGCTCGTTAACACTATTGCCGGCTTGCGGTAATCTGGTAATAGGCAGTTCCAATACACTGATTTATTCCTCTAAAGGCTCGAGTGCTGCTTCTGCGTCTAATACTTACTGTACCTTATCCACAAATATAGGGCCGATTGGAACTATTTTTACTTTGACTGGAGCTGACTTTTCAAATGCTCAAACTTTTACTGCAGGAAGTACTCCTGGATTGATTCTTTCTTATTCCTCAACTTCACTTGTTGGCTTAATCCTGCCTGGAAGCACTACTGGATTAATCACTGTCATGAATGCAGATACTAGTACGATTACTTCTACTCAAACCATTACTGTTACTCCAACTGGAATTCCACTCTATCAACAAGGAACAAAGCTGGTCGGCACCGGTGGTGTCGGCTTCTCCGAACAGGGAGCTAATGCACTGAGTGCAGACGGAAATACGGCTATCATTGGGGGATTTAACGATAGTAGCGGACTAGGAGCGACGTGGGTGTTTACTCGAAGTGGGACGACTTGGAGTCAGCAAGGAGCAAAACTCGTGGGTACCGGTAATTCAGGATTTTCCTCTCAAGGAAACTCTGTTGCTGTCAGCGCAGACGGAAATACCGCTATTAGTGGCGCGAATGAGGATAACAGTAGTAAAGGAGCGACGTGGGTGTTTACTCGAAGTGGGACGACTTGGAGTCAGCAAGGAGCAAAACTCGTAGGTACTGGTACTATCGGAACCACGGTCTATCAAGGAAACCAAGTTGCACTGAGTGCAGACGGAAATACGGCTCTCATTGGGGGTTTTGGAGATAACGCAGATCTAGGGGCATCCTGGGTATTTACTCGGAGTGGAACGACTTGGTCGCAGCAAGGATTAAAACTTGTGGGTACGGGTTCTTCAGGAAGTACTGTCTCTCAAGGATTCTCTGTTGCTCTCAGTGCAGATGGGAACACCGCGCTCATTGGGGGATATAACGATAGTAGCGGACTAGGAGCGACGTGGGTATTTACCCGGAGTGGAACAACTTGGACGCAGCAAGGGTCAAAACTCGTGGGTACGGGTTCTTCAGGAAGTACTGTCTATCAAGGATTCTCTGTTGCATTGAGCGCAGACGGAAATACGGCTTTGGTTGGAGGAGATGGGGATAGCGGGGGAATAGGAGCGACGTGGGTATTTACCCGAAGTGGAACAACTTGGACGCAGCAAGGATCAAAGCTTGTCGGTGCGGGTTCTTCAGGAGGCACTGTCTATCAAGGTGGCGGTGTGAGCCTTAGTGCGGACGGAAATACAGCTCTGATTGGGGGATATGGCGATAACTCGTCTTTAGGAGCGACGTGGGTGTTTACTCGGAGTGGAACGACTTGGACGCAGCAAGGATCAAAGCTTGTCGGTACCGGATATTCAGGAAGCTTAGTCTTTCAAGGTGCCAGCACTTCCGTGAGTGCAGATGGAAAGACATCTCTTATTGGCGGGTTCGGAGATAATAACTATGGAGCGGTGTGGGTGTTTACTCCCTAGTTTATCCAGAGGACTAAAAGATCATGCTGCTGAGCAACATTTTTTATATTTCTTTCCGCTGCCACAAGAGCAAGGGGCATTGCGGCCGATTTTAGGCTCGGTTCGTCTGAGAGTTCCTATTTGGATTCCTTGGGCATCTAAAAATTTCCACTGACCTTTTTCTTTTTCAAAAAAACTTTTTTCCCAGTGTTCGTGGGTTTTCCCTTCTGCTGAGTATTTCGCTGAAAATAAAATAGTCCCCTTTTCATCTTTTTTTTGACCTGCATCTATTTGCACAATTTTCAGTCCAAGCCATTCTGAGCCTTTCGACCACTCCTCTACTTCTTCTCGACTAGTATCTTTCAGAGTTCGAGAATGATGAGTAGAAAGGATAAAGTCAACCTCGCCTTGCGTAAACGCAGTATATCTGGCTCGAAGGAGTGTTTCAGCAGTATCCGCAAGTTTTGATTGTTGAATGAGAGGCAGACAACAATCGGTGAGCTTCATTTCAGAGCCACAGGGGCAGGAGTTTGTGTCAGACATGTATTCATGATATCCGACAACTCTGGCATGGAGGTCAAGGACTAATGGAAGAAAGAGAAGAAGTTCAATACCGTAAAAACATTCAAATTTTGTTTGAGACCATTGAGGAAGCATTTGAAAACGTAGATCCAGACGTTGCAGAATGCGAAGACTCTATGGGAGCCTTGGTGATTACTCTAGCCAAGGAGTCTAAATGTATTTTAAGTGCACAGCCGTCCGTGCGTCAGCTTTGGCTAGCAGTTGCAGCACGGGGAACTGCTTATCATTTTAATTACGATCCGATTTTAGCGAGCTGGTTAGATGATAAAGGGCGTGGAGTAGAAGTGAAGAGTTTTTTAAAGAGATATTTAAAGGAAACAACTGGGCTTGAAATTAAAATTTAGTTCTCATTTTTTATTTACAGTATGTCAATTAGGGGCTGAAAGCGCGCTTAAAAAAGAAGTAGCTCGGGATTATCCTCACTTCAAATTTGCTTATTCTTGCCCTGGATTTTTGACATTTAAGCAGGAAATGGGTGAAGAGCTTCCTTTTGATTTTATTTTTCAATCCGTTTTTTCGAGAGCTTATGGGATTTCTCTCGGAAAGCTTAGTTGGAATGAGGCTGGGGAACTCAGTGAATGGGCCCGTGAATGGGCGCAGCAGTTTCCTAAAAAGTCTCTCCGCTTGCATCTCTGGGAGAGGGATTTTCATTCTCCGGGCGAAGAGCCTCTTGGATTTATTCGAGGGTGTTTGGCTGAGCAGCTGAGGCAAAAATTTTCTTCCTTTTTATTAGATTCCTCTGTTGCAGAGATAGGAGATCCTGTTTTGGATTTAATTGTGCTTGGACCCGATGAGCTTTGGGTGGGGGCCCATATTCACTCAGGACAACATTCTCGTTGGCCAGGAGGTCAGACACCGATCGAATTGCCTCTCGAGGCGCCATCACGTGCTTATCTGAAGCTGGAAGAGTCGCTTCTTTGGTCAGGTGCCCCTCTGCGAGCCGGCGATACTGCGGTTGAAATCGGAAGTGCTCCGGGTGGTGCCAGTTTTGGGCTTTTGAAGAGGGGACTTCGAGTGGTTGGAATTGATCCGGCTCAAATGGATCCCTGGATCCTGAAGAATCCTCTTTTTCATCATCATCAACAAACGGTGAATTCTGTTTTGAGAGAGAGCCTGCCCGAGTCCGTTCAATGGGTACTTTTAGATATGAATGTTGAGCCCAGAATTTGCCTTTTTTCGGTAGAGCGATTGGTTTCTCGTATGAAGGATTCACTTTTAGGAGTTTTCCTGACTTTGAAGCTCAATCAGTGGAAAATAGCGGAAGACATTCCCGAAATTCTCGATCATGTTCGAGCAATGGGGATGTCGCGTTTAAAAACTGCTCAGCTTTATCATCATCGGCAAGAAATAATAGTCTATGGATTGACTCGGAAAGGTCTGGCTCGGAAATGACTCCTCAAAAAGTAAAAGTTTATACGATGTCTCATTGTCCCTACTGTGTGAGGGCAAAGCAGCTTTTGGCTCAGAGAGGGGTTTCATTTCAGGAGTTTCTTGTTCTCGAGGAGGATGATGCTCAATGGGATGCACTTTTTCAAAAATCTGGGCTTCGCACAATGCCTCAAATTTTTTGTGAGGATCAATTGATTGGCGGCTATTCTGACTTAGCAGAGTTGGATGAAAAAGATAAGCTTTTATCCCTCAAATAGGGATTGAGCTAGGATTTCAAACAAAATCCTGAGATCATGGGTAGGAACGGAAGTTCTATGGGGATTGAGACTTTAAAAAATAATCCGATTTTCTCAGAATTAATAGAAGATGAATTCAATCAGCTTAAATTGATTTTTAATGAAAAAAAGGTGGATACTGGACATTTTTTGATGAAAGAGAATGAACCGGCTTCCTCCTTTTATTTTCTTGAATCAGGTTCGGTAGATATTTTGACAAAAATCGAGGATAGCGATGTACCTCGATCTACTCCCGTCTTGGTGGGAACCTTTTTTGGAGAGCTGGCTTTCGTAGATAGCTCAGTACAAAATTTAGATGTAATTGCTCGTGACCAAGTTCAAGTATATGAAATTAAATATGAATCTTTAATTCGATTGGTACAAAAGTCTCCTTTGATGGGGATTAAATTTTATCGAATTTTGATGCGGAGTCTTGCTCAGAAGATGCAGGATGTACCAGTAGATTTTTTATCGTTTCTGTTTCAATCGAGAATGGCAGCTCTCGGGGAGATGGCAGGGGGGGTTGCACACGAGATTAATAGTCCTTTAACGGTGATTCAGCTGCATGCTGAAACGATTGAAGAGGAATTAAAAAACGGTTCCAAAAATCTGCAAGTGATCTTAAAGAGCAGTACAAAAATTCTCAGCATGGTGGATCGGATCTCCAAACTTATTCGCTCCGTAAAAGCTCTTTCCAGAAATTCAGAAAATGAAGAAATGGTAGAAGTGAAGATTTCTGAAGTTGTGGATGAAGTTCTTGAGATCTGCCATGCGCGCTCCAAAGATAAGCTTGTTCAATTTAAATCCGATCTTCCGATGGCAGGAGTTCATTTTAGGCACTGTTTGGAACCTTGTTGAAGTTTGCTTCCCCTAGAGCGATCACCATCGCGACTCAGACCCTGCCAACCTCCGAACAGCTTTTGCGCTCCGACTTCGATTTGGAGCACGGGAGCCTACCAGACCTCAGCTCCATCTCCGATCCGGCAACCGCCATCTTTGACTCATCCGCCCTCCTCGCGTGGGCTTGCGGCCACCGTCGACGGGCCCTTCGCCGAGTAGCCTTCAACAACTTTTGCGCCTGCCTCCGCCGCGCCCGCCTCCACCGTCGCGCCGCCAAACTGAGTGACAAGCACATCTTTGGCGGCCCGCTTCGCGAGAGTCAGGGGCCGCATGTTCTGTTGATGCGAGCCATGTATGCACACAAGATACAAATCAAGGAGATCGCAGAGATGAAGGCCCAACTTGCTGCTGCTCAGGCAACTGTGATCGATTTGGAGGTTCTCAAGGCCAAGACGGACCTACTTTCGACTGTGCATTCATTGTTGGGCAAGCGCCACCGTTAATGCCTTGGCTTCGCTTTGGCTAAGCGAGCGCGCCGTAGGCGGAGCGCCATTTGCCACCGCCTCCGCCCCCGTCTTTGGCGGGCCACTTCGTGGCCCTATTGCCATTGTTGGCGAGAAAAAATGAAATTTACCCAAAATAGATTTATTGGTGTCACGTAACGCAAGTGCCCGAAGCAAAATCCTGACATATTGCACTC
>CAIYTD010000387.1 GCA_903928955.1 Oligoflexia bacterium
TCTTAATTTAGCTTTTGTTGAACACTGGTCAAATTGGCGTCGAGCACATCAGGCAAGCGCAGCCTACTTCCATGCCAAGACGCGATGGGAGAAACTTGGAGTTGTCAACCCAATGCTTCCGCAACTGTAGTAATAGGCAAGCATTTGCATGTGGGCAGCCCCCTTTTATTATGGGAAGGCCACAAAATCCGTTTGGGAGAGCCTGAGCTAAAATGTTCTTCTTTAGCCACTGCAGATCCGTCGAGTTTTCTGGAATGCTGTCAGTAACCTGACCGTAGATATTAATGAGCCTTCCATGCACCTTCGCGAACTCTTCCTTCAGGGTCTGATTACTAAGGTGAGAGTAGCGTGCGGTCATGTCTGGTGATTTGTGGTTAAAAAACTTTTGAACCCAGCTTTGATTCATACCGTTGTTGATTAACCTTGTTCCGACAGTGTGTAACTTTGATCTAACCCCAGAGGGGTGTTGAGGATTAAGGGAGGGGCCGTCGCCCTTCAGAGCTGCACCAAAGCGCCCAATAAAGAGATACTCTGGAGCCACCTTGATTCTTTGTTTCTTATGCCAGAGAATGATGCTTTCTTGCTGTTCTTTTATTGCAGCAATTACTTCAAGTGGAATGGGAATTGAGTGCTCCTCATGCATTTTTACTTGGGTAAATCTAATAAAGTAGTCTCCAACATGGTCTTGCCATAGACAATTAAATCGAAGTGTCACCAATTCGACAATTCTCATTCCAGTGCCTAGTAAAATTGTAACCTGTCGGGAGAACTCGGGGTTCATCTTGGACCTTAAAGATTCGAGCTTTTCCACAACATCCTCAGGTATGGTTCGCGGAAGCAGTCTACCAGCCTTAGGATAGTCATTTCGAGTAATATAGGTTCGATCCGGGACTCCCCATCCCTCAACTGAGCAGTGGTGAATATCGATTCTCATTATGAGTTAAAACATCCTGAAATAACAGATCAACTCGTTCTCGAGCTTGTTAAAAATTTAGATGGAAAAGAATTTAAACTGTCTGAAAAAAAAGAAGATTGGGAATTTTACATGCTAGACAAGATTTCTCATGGAGAAAATTTTTATCGTCTTGTCTGGTGTATGCAGGATACAAGTCTTTTTATTGGGGTTATTAACTGTTTTAGGAGATGAAAAGATGAAGCAATCATTTAATAAAAAAGTATTTCCAGATGAGAGCATTCTAGGTCCGATTAGAGAAAAATTGTCTAATCCAAATTACAAGAATGGTAATTTTGCACTTTCTGATAAGGCTACTGAAGTAGATCGAGCGAAATACCAAATTTGTCAATTAGTTGCAAAATATCATCGAGAACATAACATTACTCAACGCGAGATGGCAAAGTATCTGGAAGTAGATGAATCACGCATTAGTGATATTTTAAAAGGAAAGATTGAAAGTTTTACTTTAGATCGACTTCTTACTTATATAGCAAAGATACACCCTCATATTAAAGTATTAATTACAGCAGCATAAATTTTTAATGTCCTCACGCGCCCTGCCTTCGTCTTCCCTCGGATGGGGGCAGAACCCCGTTGCTGGATGAGAGTTAGAACCTAATTTGAGCATTGGGCAGCCGCTCTCTTAGCATTGCTTGAGCTGCGGCTGTAATGTTATTCTCACGTACATCAAGAGAAGTAATTCCTCTCATTTCAGCAATATGAACAGCTCCACCATCTCCAATTTTATTGTAACTTAGATCAAGAGAAGTAATATTGGGCATAGTAGCAATATGAAGAGCGCCAGCAGATAGAATTCTATTCGCGCTTAGATTAAGGGAAGTAATTTTCCTCATCTTATTAGCGATATAAGTAGCTCCATCATCTCTAATGTGATTCCGACTCAGATCGAGAGAAATAATCCCTGTCATATTGGCAATACTAGTAGCTCCAGCATCTCCAATGTGATTCTGACTCAGATCGAGAGAAGTAATATTGGGCATACTAGCAATACTATCAGCTCCTGCTTTTTCAATGTTAGTCCGACTAAGATTGAGAGAAGTAATCCCTCTCATTTTAGCAATATGAGCAGCTCCATCGGGTCCAATTTCATTCCCATTTAAATTAAGAGAAGTAATTCCTCTCATAGTAGCAATGCTAGCAGCTCCATCGGGTCCAATTTCATTCCCACTTAAATTAAGAGAAGTAATTCCAGTCATAGTATTAGCAATTTCAGCAGCTCCATCATCTCTAATGTGATTCTCACTTAAATTAAGAGAAGTAATCCCAGTCATCCTAGCAATGCTAGCAGCAGCTCCTTGATCACAAATGTGATTGTTAGTGAGATCAAGAGAAGTAAGATTTGTGAGGTGAGTTAGTCTTTCTGCATCTTCCGCAAATAGATCGGAGTTACGTAACTCAAAATAAGTTAAAGACACAGGAAGCTGAGATAAAAGATCATGATTAAAACGAGTTTTTGAAAGATTCAGCTTCGTAATTTTACTAAATAATCCATCTCCAGTAAAAAGGGCTATAAACTGTTCATCAGTGAACGTTTTTCCAGTTAAATCAAATTCAGCACCAAGA
>CAIYTD010000388.1 GCA_903928955.1 Oligoflexia bacterium
AAAATTATATACTAAATGTCATTAAATTGCACGTATTGTAATAATATTTTTACAACAAAATCAAGTTTAAATTGTCATCAAAAGCAGCTTTGGCATAATGAGCGAGTTCGCCTGGGCCATGTTCGTGAAATCTTAATTTATTTTTTCGAATCCCATTGTCTAAATGCCATTGGAATCGAGTTTCTTTCCATTGCTGAAACCAGTCCATATCAGTCCCAGGTTTGACAAAAAATTGCATCTCCATTTGCTCAAATTCACGTGTGCGGAATATAAAATTTCCTGGGGTAATTTCATTTCGAAATGCTTTGCCTATTTGGGAGATCCCAAAGGGTATCTTTTGACGTGAAGATTGTTGAACATTGAGAAAATTGACGTAAATACCTTGAGCTGTTTCAGGGCGAAGATAGACAATAGAAGCCGAGTCTTCTAAAGGGCCCATATAGCTTTTGAACATGAGATTGAATTGGCGAGGTTCAGTCAGTTCACCACTACATTCTGGACATTTTTTAAGGGAAAGAATTTTTGGGTCTAGCTGATCTGCACGAAATCGAGATTTACATTTTTTGCAATCTACCAGCGGATCTACAAATCCCGATATATGACCCGAGGCTTCCCATACGCGAGGATGCATGAGAATCGCAGCATCTAAACCCTCAATGTCTTCTCGGTCAGTCATGGATTTCCACCAGCGTTCTTTGACATTTCTTTTCAGTTCCACTCCTAATGGGCCATAATCCCAGCAGGCATTGATTCCTCCGTATACTTCGCTAGAAGGGAAAATAAAACCTCGGCGCTTACAGAGGGAGACTAACTCCGCCATGTTTTTTAAATTTTGAGGTTCGCTTTTTACTGAGGACGGGGATTCGGAGTCGGATAAATTACTCATAAGATTAGGGGATAACAAAGCTTCAGAATGAGCGCAACTGGAAGTCTTTTTTAAATGCGAGTGGTCGCGTGAAACTGTGTATATTCTCCATCTAAGTTTAAGAGTTCTTCGTGGGATCCCTTTTCGACAATTTTGCCATCTTTGAGAACAAGGATGAGGTTTGCATGTCGAATGGTGGAGAGTCGATGAGCGATAATCAAAGTAGTGCGGTTGATCATGAGCTCATCTAGAGCGCTCTGAACTGCGCGCTCAGAAGTAGTATCTAAACTAGAAGTTGCTTCATCGAGAATGAGTATAGGAGCCTCTCTCAAAAAGGCACGGGCAATGGATATTCTTTGTCGTTCGCCACCAGATAGTTTTTGTCCACGGTCCCCTATGATGGATTGAAACCCATTCGGTAAGCTTTCAATAAATTCTAGTGCATGAGCCCGTTTCGCAGCATTCCGAATTTCTTTGGGAGAAGCAGAGAGACGTCCACATCGAATATTTTCTTCAATGGTATCATTAAAAAGAAAAACATCTTGACTGACGATGGCAATCATTCTTCTGAGGTCATGTAAGGCGAGCTCTCGAATGTCGTGTCCATCTATGAGAATATTTCCTTCTGTAACATCAAAGATACGAGGCAAAAGACTGACTAACGAACTTTTTCCGGAACCACTTGCTCCAACTAAGGCAACGGCTTGGCCGCGTGGTACTGTGAAATCAATGTTTTTTAGAATAGTGCGGCCTGGTGAATCGGGATAGGCAAATGAAACATTTTTTAATTCAATGCTCGTGTGAAATTTTTTTAATGCACGGGGAGACGGCGATTCATGTAAATGGGATTTCCATTGAAAGATTTCAAAAATTCGATCACAGGCTGCGGAGGCCTGGTGAAGTTTAATATTCACATCATTCATCATTCGAATGGGGTTCATCATCATTGCAAATGCTGTAAAAAAAGCAAAAAGATCTCCAGGTGTCATTTTACCTACGAGAACTTGAAGGCCACCATAATAAATGAGAGGAGCTAAGGCTAAAGCAGTTAAAAACTCTACCAAAGGATGGGAAGTTTCTTCTAAAAGAGAGGTTTTGAGCAGGAGTTTTGCGTAGTTTTCGTTTTTTTCTCTAAATTTTTTATGAACGTATTTTTCGAGTCGAAAAATCTTTACGACTCGAATTCCTGAAAAAGTTTCTTGAAGGATGGAATAGAGGCGAGCATTGACTTCTGCCATTTTTGTCAAATAGCGCTTGAGATTTTTCCCTGTGCTAGCAAAAACCCAAGCCATAGGGGGAACGACAATCAACGTAATCAGAGTCAGTCTCCAGTTCAAGTAAAGGACATAGCTAAAAAGAAAAACGAGTGTAATCGGTTCTCTGACAATGACATTGATGGAAGCTAAGCCGGCGTCTACAAATTGCGGATCTACACTGGTGCGGGACATCAGCGTACCTGTGCTTTGCAGAGTAAAGTAATCGGCAGAAAGGCCCACGAGATGCGAAAAAAGATCATTTTTGATCTTTTGATTGACTCGAATCATTACTATTTTTAATAGGTAGTAGTGGCTAAATCTGACAATGAAATTCAAAGCATAGAGGCCTATGATTGCAAAAGGAAAAAAAAGTAACTTGGAAGGATCTTTTCGAACAAGCAGATCGTCGAGCATGTAGCGTACAACAGGGGCAGGGCCGAGACGAATGGCTGATAGAGGGATGGCAAGTGCCGTGCTCAAGAGAATGAGCCAAAAGTAGGGTCGCAAATAAGGCTTCAATTTCATTAAAGATCGCATGAGTCTTCCAGTCACAGAATATTGGCACATTCTTTCGGCGAATTCGAGGATTAATGGTAGTTCCTTTTTTATGGTAAATATTCAGAAATCTAGTCAGCTGAGAAAGGCAATTTTTTTAGATCGGGATGGGACCTTGAATGAAGATCCTGGTTATTTGAGTCATCCAGATCAATTGAAGCTTTTTCCAGGTGTGGGCGAAGGATTGGCTCTTTTAAAGTCTGCTGGATATTTGTTGATCGTGATTTCTAATCAATCAGGAGTGGCTCGAGGCCGAATTCAGTATGAGTCTCTTGCCCTGATTCATGAGCGGCTAGACCAGCTTCTCACTCCCTGGGCTGTTCAAATTGATTTTTATCAGCTTTGCCTTCATCATCCGGATGAAGGGTGTGAGTGCCGTAAACCTAAGCCTAAATTAATTTTGGATATCGCCTTCGAGCTCAATATTGATCTTTCGAAGTCTTATATGATCGGAGATCGACTTTCTGATTTAGAGGCAGGAATTGCAGCAGGATGTAGAGCGTCCCTTCTTGTTAAAACAGGAGATGGAGCAAAAGCAGCCCTCCAAATCGAGCAAAAAAGTCTTGCTCCTTTTGTCGGAGAATCTTTTTTAGCTGTGGCTCAGTGGATCGTGAGAGATAGCAGCCATCCTTAAAAAACGCAGGCTTTTCATGGGGGCCTTTTCAAAACCCGGAATATGGTAAACAAAAAGAGCTCTTAGAAACTGAAATAAATGGATGTGCTCTGAAAGAGATGCACGTGTTTGTTCGGCCACTTGTCTGATCGGTAGATGTAAGCTGATTTGGAAATCCTGAATAGACAAAACACTGAGTGTAATAGAATGATCTGGAAAGAGTTGCGCTTGTGTTGAATAGCATGCGGAGCAAACCCAGCTTGCATCGATAATTCTGCAAAAGATAGGATCAAGACGGTTTTTAATCGATTCGAGCGGGATTTTACATGCGAGACAGCGGTGAAATTGGGGTTGGTTACCGTTACATTGGAGAATTTTTCCAAAATAAGCATTCAGAAGGGGAAATCCACTTTGAGAAGAAGGACTTGCGTTTAAAGTAGAAAGTGCGTTGGAGTGCAGTTTAAAAAGTTCAGGACATTTTTCGCCTGGAGGGGCGACTCGCAGGATGACTTCATTAAATGTGCTAGCAATTGCCAAGTTTTCAAAATTTTTAGGTAACTGATCAAAGGATTTTCGAACATGGGCTTCGGTGAGATGAAAGAATTCCGTCCCTGGTCTTTGAGTGAATATCCAATCACTTGCAGTAAAAAGCTCAAGAGAGCCGCCAAATCTCCGAGATTGGATGGAGTTTTTGGCCAGAGCAGTGATTAATCCATGGTTTTGGGTTAAAGCGGTTACCATTCGGCTGCGCTCTTCGTATGCAGTGGTTCGTAAAATAATCGCTAAATCCCGGTTGGGCAGCATTTGTACTCTTTAGCATAGTTGGGTTTCAAGGAGGTAGTGCACTGAGTCATTTTATGGTACTCTAGCGGTTTATGTTTTTTTTGATCACTGCTTCTATTCTTTATGCAGCGGGTGGAATTTGTATGAAAAGCGCCCGTGGATTTCAGGAGATCGTTCCTTCTCTTTTGGTTTTTTTCTTTTTTTCTTTAGCTGCTGGGATCCAAATTTGGGCAATGAAAAATGTTGATTTAAGCAAAGGTTATTTGTTGGTAGCCGGGATGGAAGGGGTTTTTGCAATATTTGCAGGAGTATTCTATTTTGGAGAAAAAATAGCGCTGCTTCAGGGAATAGGTTCTTTTCTCATTTTGTTAGGAATTTTATTTTTGAGGCTATAATTTTATGTTTACTGGAATTATTCAAGGTTTTTTCCCATTAGTTGAAATGACTCGAAAACCTGGCCTTTTCAGCTATAGTATTGACTTTCATCCTGAAGTACTCAAAGAGCTCCGAATCGGCGCAAGTATATCAGTAAATGGGGTTTGTCAAAGCGTAGTGAAAATAGTGGGTACTCGAGTGGGGTTTGATGCGATTCAAGAAACTTTGAATTGCACAACAGTCCAAAGCTTTCAACTCGGGCAGTGTGTGAATATTGAGCGTGCTGCGAAGTGGGGGGATGAAATAGGCGGACACTTCTTGTCAGGTCACGTAGTAGGTCGAGCTCAAATTCTGAAAATCGAATCGTCGGAAAATAACAGGGTTTTTACATTTCAATGCTTATCTGAATGGATGAAATACTTATTTTCGAAAGGTTTTATTGCTTTAGATGGAGTGAGCTTAACATTGGGAGATGTGAATCCTCAAGGAACTTGTAAGGTTCATTTGATTCCAGAAACCCTTCGAGTAACCACGTTTGGGCATCTGCAAGAAGGGGACTGGGTGAATGTAGAGATTGACTCTCAGACCCAAGCGATTGTTGAAACAGTAAATCGAATCCTTTTAAGTGAGCCCTATTTTGAAATTGCTAGCCGCTCTAAGCGATAATGCCATAAAATAGTGCATGTTCCAATTAAGACGATAGAGACAATGCTTTGGTGTTCGACTCTCGGATAGGCATGAAGGAATGCATGCTTGAGTTCGATCAAGATCCATATTCCAAAAACTACTAATGGAAGAATGCTGATGTTACCTCGAAGAAGGTATCGAACCGTAATAAATAGACATCCTCCTCCAATGAGAGTGGCAGCTGCTAATTTGATAAGACTTTGTACTTCCAGCCCGCTGACGGCGCAGCAAAAAAGGAATAAAAAGCAAATTCCAATAAATTTCTTTTTTGTCCATTGAACGGTTAATTTTTCAAAAAATAGTTTTAAAAGGATTAAAAGAAGGGTTACAAAAATAAATTCCACTACGTCTTGTAGGCAATCTAGAAGAGGTAGATAGGAATTAAGCCGTTCTGTGCTTCCCCAGGTAGGAGTGGTGGAAGGAAGAAAGTGATATGCAAAAGCAAGCAGGGATGTGCCTAAAATTCCACTAAATAAGCCACTCAAGCTATCTATTGGTTTTGGTAATCGATTTTTTTCTTTTGCTAGATGGTGAATATATCCAAAAATAGTTGCTATACATCCAGAAGTAAAAACAAGTTTTAACAAACCAAATAATATAAGAGTAGTCCACTGGTGAAGCTTCGGCTGCTCAGTAGAAAATTGTGCTAATTTAGCTGGCAAATGATTCAAAAAGAGTACGATTCCTGTAGCTGTAAAGAGCCAGGCGATAAAATAGAAAGTTTTTATTTCAAATTTCTTTTGAGTCCAACTAATGAGCGAGTAAATTAATCCTACAATAAAAACAACAGAGACAATTAGAAATGAAAATATTCTAATAATATTTAAAATATTTTGATGATTTAAAAAATTGGAGCGA
>CAIYTD010000389.1 GCA_903928955.1 Oligoflexia bacterium
GCCATTGATTTTTCCGATGGCAGTCCGAGCAATCCATGTCCCTTTAGCGGTTAAATAAATCGGTTGATTGGATTTTTTTATTTTGGATCTCGATTCAGAAGATTTTTGACTAAGATCAGTCGATTTATTTTTTAAAAGTAAGTCAATTGCACCTTGTTCAAAAAATTGATCGTGAGTAATGATAAAGAGGAAATGAGTACTAATTCCCTTGGCATCGACTATTTCCACTGTAGACCAAGTTGAGTCTATAGCCCTTTTTGGTAAAATTTCGGAAACTAAAGTAGCGATTGTGCACTCTGAATTAATATTTAAAAGAATATCGCGCTCGTAGAGCGGAAGGTCTCGATTTGAAGTGTCAGTTCCCAGATAAAGTGTAACGGCTCCACAATTAGAATGATGAATAACGCGTGAAACTAAAAATCGGCGCACTGTTCCTCTAAGTTCGGAAGGAAGTTTTAGGTGGTGCTGCGAAATTCGAGACTCCTTTTCATCAATTAAAAGTAGTAAAGGCCCATCATTGTCTAGCGCAGATAAATACATAAGAAATTGGTATTCTGATTTTGGCTTTCGCCAAATTGCACCATCAAAATAGAACCTCCGTTTGTCTAATATCGGATCGGTTAGCTTTTTAGTCCTGCCATCTTCCCAAATTTGGTAAAGTGGGCTACATCCCCCAGGAAATGGGGGTCTATCTGGTCCATGATCAGCTATCCAGATCCATTTACTACGGTTGTGTTCCGGCCCCACTACCAAATTTCTGGCATGAAAGTAATTTAGAGTTAATATGGGCTCAGGATCTACTTTGAATGGCTTTTTTGACAACATACGGAATAAAAAACATTGTGCAGGGGTATGTCGATCGTCATTTAGAGCAGATACCCAAAGGAAAGTATAATCTCCAATAGTAAAGGATTCAATGTCCATAAAGGATTGATTATCTGTGGATTTGATCTTAAAAATCGCTTTCATGCGATTAAAATAAAAGATATGGATAGATAATCAAGAATAATCCTAGTGAGGGAATAAAATGTCCTCAAATACTGGCCCGTTCATAAAAATGAGAAATAGACTGGCTGAAATTAGCCCCTCGTTTTGTGCTGCTAAATGGTTACAGGTTACAACCCATCTGCACAAGGGAATTACACATTCATGCCATCATACAAAGGCTCATAAAATACCGATTTTAGAGGTTGAAAAGGATCCATCTGCTTTACACAATACACTTGTTAAGAAAAAACAACGAAGAAAAATGTTGGAAGGAAGTCGTCCGGTAGAATGTGAGCATTGTTGGAAAATTGAAGACCTACCAGGAGATAGCATTAGTGATAGATTTATGAAGTCTTCTGAATTTTGGGCCGAACCATATCTGGATTTTATCAAGGGACTTCATTGGAGGGAGAATATCTCTCCTACTTACTTTGAAATTAGTTTTAGTCGATCTTGTAATTTTAAGTGCAGTTATTGCAGTCCTGAGTTTTCAAGTCAATGGAATAAGGAAATTAAGAGGTTTGGAGGTTATTCCTCTCGGCCTGAGGTTGTTGTAAGTGAGGATAGATATCCAGATGAGGAAAGTAATCCATTTATTCACGCTTTTTGGAAATGGTGGCCTGAGCTAAAAAGAGGACTTAAAGTGTTTCGAATTACAGGAGGAGAGCCTCTCCTTTCAGAGAATACCTTTCGTATTCTTGAGACACTTGCTATTGATCCAGAACCTAACCTTGAAATTGCTGTAAATTCTAATCTTGGAGTTCCTCGATTGACAATTGATCGCCTTATCGCCTTAGTTAATCCTCTATTGGATCAAAAGAAAATAGTAAAATTTACTCTTTTTACAAGTATAGAGGCATGGGGTAAGCCGGCGGAATACATCCGGTTTGGTATGGATTTTCAGAAATATTGGGATAACTTAAATCATTTGTTATTTTCGATGCCTCGGGTACAGATTGTTATTATGTCTACTTTCAACCTTTTAAGTATAACTAGTTTTGGTAATCTAATTGAAGAAGTGGGGATTCTTCGTTCTCGGTTTAGAGATTCATTAGATTTTGCGCCTCTCATTATGGATATTTCTTATTTAAGACATCCACTTTATCAAAGTATTGAAGTTCTTCCGCGGAAGTTTTCAGTAAATTTGGATGAAATGGTGAAGACAATGGAAAAATATAGCGCACCTAGATTGAAGTGGGGCTTTTATGCCCATGAAATTTCGAAACTGAAAAGATTAGTGATTCTATTAAAAAATGCCGAACGTGATCTCAGATTGAACGAGTATTTACAGTCTAATTTTGTTCAGTTCTTTAAGGAGCACGATAGAAGACGAAAAACGGATTTTCTAGCAACTTTTCCGGAATTATCGGATTTTTGGGATCAATGCAGTAAGTTGATCCCCATTGCTCCTCCAGCTCTATCCAGTGCTTGTGAATTGTAATTTTAGAAGGAATTACCGTAAATATTTTTAAAAATAGCCGATAAGAAGAAGGGGAGTACTTTACACCGATGCGCTTAATTATGATATTTGTGGCTGAACTCTTCGAGTTTATGAGAGTGCGGAAAAAGTATTGGATGCTACCGATTTTCTTGATACTTCTATTTGTTGGTTTTTTTATTTTCTTTGCAAGTGGAACAGCTGTTTCCACGCTTATTTACACTCTTTTTTAAATAAATTTAGTCTAGTTCAAATAGGTTTTTGTGTATTTCTTGTTCTTCTTTACTTTGCGTTAATATTTGTTTGTCTTTTCTGATTAAACACCGGCCTATTGCCATAATTTCGATGCCAGTGCCAATAAAACAGCGGTAGGCATCCTCAGGTGTACATACTATAGGTTCCCCTCGAACATTAAAACTCGTATTGACTAGGAGAGGACAACCTGTTTTAGCTTTGAAAGCATTTAATAGAGAATGAAAAAGTGGATGAGTTTCGAAATGAACGGTTTGAAGTCGAGCAGAATAGTCTACATGAGTAACTGCGGGGATGGTAGATCTTGGTAAATGTAACTTTGCAAATCCAGTGAGGGATTCCTGCGCTGCGGATAGTCTAGATCTGCGGGACTTATGAACGTCTGCGATGATGAGCATATATGGACTATCCAGATCGCTTTCAAACCAGTCTGATAAATCTTCTCGGAGAATTGCAGGTGCAAAGGGTCGGAAAGATTCCCTGAATTTGATTTGTAAGTTCAGTTTCTGCTGCATTTGATTTGAGCGAGCATCTGCTAATATTGACCTTCCTCCCAATGCTCGAGGCCCAAATTCCATTCTTCCTTGAAACCATCCCAATGCTTTGCCCTCCTCTAAAGCGGTAACACATTCAGAAATCAATATCTGTTCTGGCAGGATCTCGAATTTTGCTCCTATCGAATGCAAACGCTGCACGATTTCTTCATCTGAATACGAGGGCCCTAGATAGGCTCCGCACATTTTGTCTTGATTCGGGTTAATTTCCCTGGTTCCATTCAAAAATAAATGATAAACGGCTATTGCTGCTCCTAAAGCACCTCCCGCATCCCCAGCTGCAGGCTGAATCCAAATTTTTTTGAAGTGGCTATCTTTCAGAATTTTGCTGTTGGTCACACAATTTAGAGCTACTCCGCCAGCAAGGCATAAATTTTTTTGCCCTGTTTCGATCGCAATTGATCGAGTTATTTGAACTACAATCTGATCAAGTACGGCTTGAATTGAACTGGCAAGGTCGATATGTCTTGTTTCAATTGGTTCATTAGGGTGACGCGGTAGCCCTCCCAATAAAGTTTCGAAATACTGATTGGTCATTCTAGAACTAGTGCAATAATCAAAATATTTCATATTGAGTTGGAATGACCCATCTTCTTTTACGTCGATTAGATTTTTGAAAATGAGGGAGGAATAGCGAGGTGTTCCATAGGGAGCTAATCCCATTATTTTATATTCACCAGAATTAACTTTAAATCCTAGATAAGAAGTAAATGCAGAATAGAGAAGTCCTAACGAGTGCGGAAAGTGAATTTCTTTGTGTATCTGTAATTGGGATCCCAAACCTGTTCCAATAGAACTTGTACACCATTCACCGACTCCGTCTAAGGTCAGTATGGCGGCTTCATAGAACGGTGAAGGGAAAAATGCGCTTGCGGCATGACTCAGGTGATGCTCGGAAAACAGCAACCTTCTTGACCAATCAATTTTTTGATCCATTTTTTCAAACTCTTTGAGAAGAAGGTACTTTAAGAAGATTTTATTCGTGAGCCACGGCGGCATCGATTTGCAAAAAGCTAGAACTCCTTTTGGTGCAAACGCTAAACTGGTTTCTATGATTCTTTCAAATTTAATCAGAGGTTTGTCATAAAATACTATATAGTCTAAGTCGGATGCTTTTAGTTTTGTATGCGAAAGGCAAAATTGAATTGCGTTATTAGGAAAACAGGGGTCATTTTTTTTTCGGCTAAATCGTTCCTCCTGCGCTGCTGCCAGGATATTTCCATTTTGGATTAGTGCGGCAGCACTATCATGGTAAAAAGCTGAGATTCCCAAAATATTCATTAAAATGTCTTTCTAAAAGAATCTGGTTGAATTTTGCTGTTTAGCCTAGTCATCCAATAGCTGCAGGTATTTGTATTTTTTTTTCCTAGGAATAATAATCCATTTCCTTTTTTTCGATAGATCCATCCAAAAGGTGAGATTATTAGAAAAAAAACTCCGCTTAATAAAATGTAATTAGCACCTTGTTTTAGTAGGTGATTTAATCTTCTTTGTAATCGTATTAATGGTGTTAGTGACCTATTATTAAAATAATAAAAAACAAAAATTGCTATTGACGCAGTAATAAGGGAAAATAATATTTTATAATTGTGACGATAATAGAGATAGATCCAACCCAAAATTAAAAATACAATTTTTACTGCACTATCCCAAAGTGGGTAATTTTTTGGCTTCTTCAAATTATTACATAAATCCATCTAATTTCTCCAGTTCACGAACAAGCGTTTTAGCTATAAGGCGATTTGTTTCAGAAGATGGGTGTCCATCTAGTGGTATCCACGGGTGTCCTTTCGTAAGCGAGTTAACGTCCCAATGCGAAAAATCAATATATTTAATATGGTATCTCTCCAGAAAAGGAATTAGTCGACGTGAAGTGTTTGATCCTGGGTAAAACAGAACAGCAAAATTATTTGTATTAAATTTTAATTTTGCTAACACTTTTATTTGTTCAATGACTTGGGTAAGAAATTCCCAGTTATCATTTGTAGTTTTCCAAGGAATATCAATATTAAAATACTGAACTATATTTGTGTTAGCTAGTAGACGGTATAAATTTGTTTTTATAGGCATAACTGATTCAAATGTGCCGTCGTATTGAATTTGTCCATCTTTGGAGCGATAAAAATGCAGTTTATTCCAAGCCCATTTTCCTACGACGGACATTGGTCCGGTGAGGCGCCCCAAATGATCATCTATATAGGGATAAATCACCCAGCCCGATTTCTCTGAGATTTCTTCTGATTTGCTAATTGCTTTAAGTCTGATCAAAACATCTCCTGGAGATGCCCCGCCCATTCCATAATTGTACGAATGATAGTGAGAGGAATAGTATCCTGAAAAAAAAGGGAGGGTTTCATTGTCATTTAGCCCCTCTCCGAAGGTGAAGGAGCATCCCGCAAAGATTAGAAATTTAGACCTTTCGCGGGATTCCTTATTTAATGGAGTGTCTCTGCGTGCGTATTTATCAATATTTACGCTATAATTATAAACCATTTTTCCATCAGTAGATTGCCTACTGATGCGGCTGGATCGAATCATTAAATTAAAGGGAAGGTTTTTGTAGTAGCCAAGATTTGGAGGATCAATAACTCTAGTTTTAAGCAAGGTGGGGGAGAAAGGGGCAGGGTATTTGTCGATTTTTTCTGGGAAAAAGGGCTGAATGGGAAATATCCCAGATTGAGTTCTGTTGCGTCCTAGGACTAATTGGTTGCTGAGGTTGTCGATTTCTAGTTCCCTGAGAAAGTATAAATTTGGTCTTTTCCCCGATTTAATCAACATGCTGCAGACTTGATTTAAAATTAAAATTGAGAATAAACAGATAAGTATGCTGATTCCTAAGGTAGCTGTATATAGGAACGGTTTAGGTGTCTTGTGTTGTTTTTTTTGCATTAAGTAAATATTAGCAAATTACTTCTAAAATTTCTGAAAATAAGCTCAATTTGCATCTTATGTTGATAGATTAGTCGATAAGGCGGTGCATTAACTTTGATTTTAGATAAAGAAGTTCAGAATTTAGTGAACCCCTCTTTTATCCTAGCTTAAGTTTTACTTTGATCCGAGAACAGTAAATCAGCTATGATTTGGTCGATTTCAGCTGAGCTGATCCACCCTAGCAGGTGCCATTTTTAATGGCGTTTATTTTTAAAACTGTCTATCGATTTTCTACCTTCTATTCAACTATTTTTTGAGTCTAGCTCTGTATGTTAGCCCACTTAATGTAATAAGTCTACTTGGATGTATCATTCGATCTATTGTGGCCTCAGCTATGACGAGATCCTCAAATAATTTTTTCCATCCTTCGGATGTAACCTGAGAAGTGATGATCGCTGATCCATGACGATATCGTTCTTCTAATAAGTCTACGAGTATTGTAGCTTCTTCATGAGAATAGTTGCGTAATCCAAAATCATCTAAAATTAAAATTTCTACTTTTTCATTCTTTTAATGAAAGATAGATAACGCGCTGAAGATTTCTCAGCCTGACACTCTTCTAAGAAAAGATTAACTGAGCAGAACTTGACACCAATACTATCTCTATAAAGCTTTTTTCCTAAAGCAATAGCTAGATGCGTTTTTCCTGTTCCCGTGGGTCCTATTAAGATCAGACTCAAGAACAAATCTCAAGTGTTCAAAAGGATGGAGACCTGAGCTCATGACTTAATCTTTTCATGATTTCAAGTGTAGGTATTGATGTTGATGTGCCCATAGAATTTACTTCTTTCTATTTTATTTGTTATGGGTTCTTTGATTCATTCACATTTTCTCATGAAGAAACAAATGTGATGGGTCTCTGCTAGGAGCAGATTTAACAAGTACAGGCCGAGCTCCATTTTTATGGAACCGTTTTACACAGTCAGTAATATATTTTAATCTTAAGCGACCAAATAAACTCGCTTGTTTACATCCATATTCTATAGCAGATGCGGGAAGAGTTTTAGCTAATCTCACTATGCCTTGGGCTCGCCTTAAATATCTTAATGGGGAATGACCTGATAGAAGACTATCAATTACTGATTGAGTTTCTGAGAATGTCCGCCTAATCGGTAGGGTTTGAAGAAGGGCTCCAATTCCGGCATAGTGCCGGTACTTAACAAAAGGAGCCCTACCCATGAGTACAAAAATTCGAAAAATCAATCAACCCTCATTCTCAATTATTGAAGATCC
>CAIYTD010000390.1 GCA_903928955.1 Oligoflexia bacterium
AATTTCTCCTGGAAAACCCAAACCCGTTTTATTTCCGATACCAAAAGATCGCATCGTCTTCAAATATCTATCGACTCCTAAATGAAGAGCTAATTTTGCGGCTGCAATATTGCTTGAAACTTGAATCATTTTTTTTAAACTCAGCCAATCAAATTTTTCATGCGCTTCTGCTTCAGAAATTTTATGACCTTGAACAATAAATGCGCCTTTTTCTGCCCAAATTTGATCACTTATTTTCCAACCATTCGAGAGAGCGCTCGCCAATAATACTGCCTTAAATGTAGAGCCAGGTTCAAAACCATCTGTTAAGGCTCGGTTACGCCTACGTTCCTGGTGAGCCATTTTCTCGTTTAAATTAAAAGTAGGTTCATTCGCTAAAGCAAGAATTTCTCCATTTGAAGCATTCATGACAATAACAGTTCCACCTCGTGCTCCCGTTTTATGAATAGTGTTACTCAAAGCCTCCTCCACCTCAAACTGGAGAGAAGCATCTAAAGTCAAAGAAATAGGGTCACCATCCTGAACATTTTTTGCTGCTTCTGCATCGATAAAAGTCGGACGCCCGAGAGCATCTTTAATGGCTGAAATAGAAGCAACATGACCTCTCAATTTTTCATTCGCCCAAAGCTCAACTCCTTCTAAGCCTTCTGAATCGACATTAACGGATCCAATGACATGAGCAGCTAACTGTCCATGAGGATAAACCCTCTCACTTTCCTTAACGATCCATAGTCCATCTAAGAAATCTCCATCAGAATCAACGATACGCCATTTTTTAAATCGTCGTAGTTCACTTTCACTGAGGTGCCTTTTAATCCAAATAAATTCCCGCTTTTCATTCAACTTTTGAAATAATTTTTGAAATGGAAGGCCTGTTGAATGGGCTAAAAGTCGTGCTAAATTTCGCTTATTGCGAATTTTACTAGGATTAGCAGCCAAACTATTTGCCTCTACATTGACAGCAAGCGGTTCGCCCGAGCGATCAAATATAGCCCCGCGCCGAGGTCGAATCAAAGCACGCGATTGAAACTGACGACGAGACATAGTTTCTAATCGAGGATTTCTCCAAATCTGAATATAACCCGCTCTGCAAATAATCACTACTGCCGCCAAAACACAAAATAGCATCAAAACCGTAAACCGAGTCTGAGTAGTCGAATGAACAGAAAGTTTTAAATTAATGCTCTGGACCATATCCAATGATCTCCGCATTCTTCATATGAACCACTTGGTCTGTACGGGGTTTCGAAAATCCAAATTTTGTCCTTGCTAGTACTTCTAAACGCCTGGGCGATCGGAGAGCAGCAAGCTTTAACTGAAAAATTTCACGATTCTGACGGATATGGTCCATTTCGCGATTGATTTGCCCAATTTTGTAGGTCATCCGAATCAGCGCTAGACGAACCCAGACGGTACCCGTAGCAAAAACGACTAATAAAGGAACTACCCAAAATGGCACCCATTTTTTTAACATCTGTCTCGCCGCTCCGCGATGCGCAGCTTTGCGCTTCTCGATCGAGGATTCAACTGTATTTCTATTTCATCTGCCTGGACTGGCTTCTTTGTCAGTGCGGAAAAAAAATCTCGCTTTTTAAACTGCTGCTTCACTTTTCGATCCTCTAAAGAATGAAAACTGAGAATTGCAATTCTTCCCTGAGGCTGAACAGCTGCCGTCAGACCCTCTAAAAGCGCATCTAACTCGGAAAGCTCATCATTCACTGCAATCCGAAGTGCTTGAAAAGTTCTAGTGGCAGCATGAATGCGCCCATGACGCGCCGAGCTAGGAATTGCCCGGATGACTATTTCAGCTAATTGTTGAGTGGTAGCGGGTAATTGACCTCTTCCCCTCTGATCAATAATTGCAGAAGCAATTCGCCTGGAAAATCTTTCTTCACCTAATTCCCTTAAAATGTTCTCCAATTCCTTTTCAGTAACTCTTGCCAAAAAATCCCTACAGCTCATCCCCTGAGACAAATCTAATCTCATATCGAGAGGACCCTCTGCCTGAAAACTAAGACCCCGATTTGCATCTCCCAGTTGATCACTTGAAAAACCGAGATCCGCCATCAGCGCCAAAACGGGTCGGTTTTCTAATACATTCAATAGATCACCAAACCGCGCATGAACGAGCTCCAGATGGCCTTGTTCTATTGCAGACTGAAAACGAGATTGAGCATTTTGAATAGCACTCAGATCACGATCCATTGCCAGTATCTTATGATGGCCAAGTTGAGGATTTTTTTGAAATGCATCCAAAAAAGCAGCCGTATGTCCCCCCCCCCCTAAAGTACAATCTATGAGCCAGTGAGTTTGTGCATCCTTTGAAAGCTGTAAAAAAGGATAAATAAGAGCATCAACAATAGGCTGTTTTAATATTGGAACGTGTAAAGTAGGCATACCCAAAATAAGTAGAAAGTCATCGTTTAGCAACAGTCTTAGCATGCGGAACGATATCTTTAAAATACTTCTCGATAGCAAGTCTGGCTAGATAAGAAGATTTTACTCTCCATTGCTTTTCATGAATAGTAAGCGCTGCTAACGCAATACGGTGATCTCCTGAGCCGGCATAACCTACAAACCAATCATATTTTCCACGGGGTTGAAAACCCGTTAAAGAACCCGTCTTTCCTCCCACATCTACAGCAGCAAACCTATTTTTAAAAAACCCCCTAAAGGAACCTCTGGAGGTTCCGTGCAAAACGGTTTCCTTCATCAATGTTCGAATTTCAGTGGCAGTTGTTCTATCCATTGTAATAGAAGAAATCTTAGGCTCCACCGCATAAAGGACGGTATTATCTGATTTTACAATCGATTCAACAATATAGGGCTCCATCATAACTCCATCATTAGCTATAGAAGCTGCGATTAATGCGCCTTGCAAAGGACTCATCGTATTATCGCGTGTAAATCCAGAAGCACTCTCGGCAAGACCCCAAAGATCCTGAGGAATCAGCGCCCTACCTTCTTGTATCAGAACATCACCCGCTATTCTTCGATTAAATCCAAAACGACCAGCATACTGTCGCAAGTCATCAGAACCAACGGTATAGGCACCAATGCGACCAAAAACAGTATTGACAGAACGAGCAAATGCCTCTTTGAAAGTCATAAATTTTGTCCATTTTGTCACATTGGACTTGAGTATTTGGCCTCGATAAAGAGTATGATTTCGTCCATTAAACGGAATAACCGTATTTCCTAAAATATTATGTTCTTCAATAGCAGCTGTAGCAGTCACTACTTTAAAAACTGAGGCTGAAGGAAAAGAAGCTCTCAAAGCGAGATTATCCGGATTTCTTTTTAATTTTGAGTAACTCACCATAGACAGAACTCTACCTGTCTTAACATCCAAAGCAACAAAAGCCCCATAATCTGGCATGTATACCCGAAACAATGCTTCCATATTTTTTTGAAGCTTTGCATCAAAGGAGTACTGGATTTTCGTTTGAACCTTTTCCATTCCCTTTAATTTTAACTCAAATTGAGTTGGAAACTCATAGAATGACGCAGAAGCAGCTAATACCTGTGCTACGTTATCCTTAGTTAAAATCATTTTTTTAGAGGTCTTAATAAATGGCTGAACAGGAACCATCTTACCGTAAGTAACGCCCACAAAAGAAAGACAGATCAAAGTAAAAAATACCCTGGCCCGTTGAGCGCCTAACTTCTTCATATTATAAAGTTTCCTTAAAATCTGTGTCAAGGTCAATAGTTATTTTTAAAACTCTTTGGAATCGAAAACAAATCGAATTGCTGGAAGCATAAGCAAAACATAACACTCCGCACAGAAATAGACCAGTATACTCTTGTGTCGATGCTGAGCCAATTGTAAGCTAGAGAAGTGCAACACAAAAAAAAACAAAAACTAGAAAGCGAGCCCAAACTTCCTTTGAATCCATTTATCATTCCTAATAATAATCGGACTTACACCAATCGACATAAACATCAAATTGCACGGGACATGCTGGAACGCTATACAGGGAGTCCACCTGAAGCTTTTGGCAAACAAATTATCCTTACTAATTTTGATTACTATTTAGAAAGATTTCATAACCAATGCGGGGATACGCGAACTCATGGCTCAGCAATGGGAGTAGTGCACAGTAAAAAAGTAGGTGTCTCCATTGTAGATTTTTCGATTGGCTCGCCTACGGCTGCACTGATTATTGAACTTTTGGCAACTTTAGATCCTAAGGCTGTACTGTTACTCGGAATGTGTGGTGGGCTCCATCGCTCCTTAAAAGTAGGGGACTTTGTGCTTCCAACCGCTGCAATTCGAGATGAGGGTGCATCACGGCATTTTATGCCGCTCCAGGTCCCAGCACTTCCGACTTTTAAAATTCAAAAATTTGTCTCTCAAATTTTAGTTGAAAGAAGCCTCGACTACCGAACAGGAGTAGTTCATACCACCGACTATCGGTTTTGGGAATTTGACCAAAAATTTAAAGCGCAACTTTATGAAGAACGTGCCTTGGCTATTGAGATGGAATCTGCCACTCTATTTATTGCAGGGTTCGCGAGCAAAGTACCGATTGGTGCATTACTTCTTGTATCCGATCTTCCCCTTCAAAGAGGGGGGATTAAGACCAAGAAATCGGCTAAAGCGGTATTTCGTGAATTCACAGACCTCCATTTAGAAGTAGGAATTAAATCAATGAGCGAAATTGCCGAAAGAGGCGAGCACATTCGACATTACAAGTGGTGAACAATTCATGCTGAAAAAACTACTCAATTTTTTTGCGAACGATTTAGCGATCGATCTAGGGACAGCAAATACTCTCGTATTTGCAAGAGATCGCGGAATTATCATTAATGAACCATCGGTGGTAGCTATCCACCGAAACTCACGCGGGCAAACCCGAGTTCTAGCAGTGGGGAAAGAAGCAAAGGATATGCTCGGTCGGACTCCTGGATCCATCCAAGCGATTCGCCCTCTGAAAGATGGGGTGATTGCAGATTTTGAAGTGACTCAATCTATGTTGAAATACTTCATACATAAATCGAGTGAACGTCGTACTTTCATTCGACCTCGAATTATTATCTGCATCCCTTTTGGTATCACTCAGGTTGAAAAACGAGCAGTCAAAGAATCTGCCCAATCTGCTGGAGCAAGAGAAGTCTACCTCATTGAAGAGCCTATGGCGGCAGCTCTCGGAGCAGGGCTTCCCATCCGAGAACCCAGCGGCAACATGATAGTAGACATTGGCGGTGGAACTACTGAGGTTGCTGTCATTTCGCTAGGTGGAATCGTTTATTCAAAATCAGTCCGAGTTGCAGGAGATAAGTTTGACGATGCTATTGTCAACTATATTAAACGCAAATACTCACTTTTAATTGGCGAGCGAACAGCAGAACAGATTAAACTCTCTATCGGTTGTGCTTATCCTTTCGAAGAAGAAAAGACATACGAAGTAAAAGGAAGAGACCTAATCAGTGGTGCTCCTAAAACGATCGAAGTGAATTCAGAAGAAATCCGGGATGCCTTAGCTGAACCTGTTTCTGCAGTCGTAGACACCATTAAAACTGCACTCGAACGCACTCCACCTGAACTTGCCGCAGATATCGTCGATAATGGCATTATCTTAGCGGGAGGAGGCGCACTGCTAGCAAATTTAGATATCTTGATCAAGGAGAAAACAGGACTACCCGTTGCTTTAGCTGAAGACCCGTTAACTTGTGTAGTCCGTGGCTCAGGAAAAGCGCTCCAAGACATGGACCTTTTAAGAAAGGTAACGATTGTCTAATACGAGTCAAAAACCAAAAAACTTTGAACCTTTTCCTTCCTGGAAAGAACTCATTGAATCTCTCTCAGAGGAAACTAAAAAATTATCCGAAGTAAAAATTTGGGTGAAAAGCATAGAGTATATGATCCAGGGCAGACTTGCTGACTTCAACCGAGTAACGAATCTCTTTTGCATTGCAGTATCTCAAGAAACAGATCTCAAAAAATTTATAGAAGAAGTAGCAAAAAATGTTTCTCAAGAATGGCTCATCAGCGTCGTACTACCCGGAGACCCTACTTCACACCTATTTTTTAAAACAAAATTCTTGCGACTGCGTGAATTTAAAAGACTACAGTTCGATATTCCCAGAGAAGTATTCAAAGTCCAACGACGACAACATGACCGCTATAAAATTCCTCAAGGGCATGTCATGAGAGTAGAATTTGAAGCCGACTTTAATCCTGGCGTCGTCCAAAGCAAGAAAGTCATCGACATCAGTGCAGGAGGAATCGCTTTTAGTACTGACGAAAAAGAGGTGAATCTCTATTCCGTAGGACAGTTACTAAAAAACTTCCAATTTACCGTCCAACTCAAAAAAATCTGTGTCCCAGCTGAGGTACGCCAGGTCAAGGTCATCCCCAGTGACTTTGATAAAACAATTTTAAAAGTAGGAGTAGTTTTATTAAAAATGTCAGAAGCAGAGACTTCGCTGCTCTCTTCCTACGTTTTCAATGAAAATATAAAATATTTTGCTCGATTCCTTTGAAGAGGTCTACGACTGTGGCCTATAATCCGAAAGACTATTATTTTCAAAAAGCTAAAGCTCAAAATTATGCTGCGCGTTCTATTTTTAAACTTCAAGAAATCGACGAGCGCTTCAAAATTTTCAAGCCAGCTTACAAAATACTCGACCTAGGAGCTGCCCCGGGCTCTTGGTCTCAATATTCATCTCAAAAAATTGGCCCCCGCGGTCGGATCCTTGGAATAGATTTACAACCTATTCAGCTGACACTTCCCAATGCCCTTTTCCTATTAGCGGATATAAGAGAAACTAATCTAGAAGAATTCATGAGAGAGAATCAAATAGATCCCCCCTTTGACATTGTATTATCAGACATGGCCCCCAAAACCACTGGAATTAGAATTACCGATCAAACCCGATCCATTGAGCTCTGTGAACTTGCTTTAGAAACCGCAAAACGGTTTCTCAAACATCGAGGCACCTTTGTATGTAAACTCTTTCATAGCGATGCATTTGAAAATTTTCGCCGATCTCTCAAGGAGTCCTTTGAAAAGGTTGAGCTCCTGCGGCCTAAAAGCACTCGAAAAGAAAGCAAAGAAATTTTTTTCATCTGTATGGAATCTAAATTTTCTAACTAACGAAAATTATAAGTAGGGTTAAACTGACACCCAGTCGGGCAAGCTGCTGAGATTTTATGAGTATAAAACCCCCAAACTCCAATCAAAGTTTTTCTAAAAATATGCCCCATCATGACCACTAAGGACAATGCTACTAAAATCATTAAAATGTATTCAACCATCGCTTGGCCGTCTGAATGACATAGGAATTGATTCCGAACATTTAAAGGCCTCCTCATCATCTTTATTGTAAGGTATGATCATCCAAAATGGCAACATCATCATCTTTACATAAGCGGCGTAAATTGTGGAAAGTACTTGTTCCTCTCCTAGTAATCCTCCTTTGCGTGATTACTGGACTTCTACTCATTCAAAGAGGAACAAGATCCCTTGAGCAAAATCCCAATGTCGTAATCAGACAAGTGGATCAAGTACTCCCTGATTTTAAGCTTTCTCAACTTTCTGGAGAAACGACTCTCATTTCAACATTCCAAGCAAAAGTCATTCTCATTAATTTTTGGGCAACCTGGTGTGACGCATGCATGGAGGAAATGCCTTCCATTGTTCATCTCAGGACAGACTACAAAGATCGTGGTTTTGAGGCGGTTGGAATTAATGTAGACGAAAATCCTGAAGTGGTCGTTCCAAAAGCTCGGAATGCATTCCAAATCAACTTCCCCATCTACGCAGATTCAGAAGGGAGGCTTTCTGAATTATTCAACGTGCATGCGATTCCATTGACAGTGATCATCAATCATCAACGAAAAATTCTTTTAATCCAGGATGGAGGACAAAATTGGAATAGCCCAGCCATTCGGAGTCAACTCGATCGGTGGTTATCTCAATGAGTCCAGAAACTTCTGCGCCAATAAAAATCCATCCCAATAGCTGTTCTCTTCCTATTTTTATGACAAAAGAAAACAAATATCCTATGGGATTCATTCTTTCTATTCCAGCTGTAGGTCTATATTTAATTTCGAATCATTTCCATTTTTTTACACCCCAGCTTTTACCTTTGTCCTGGATAGACTCCATTGTCCCCTTCATTCCAAATAGCGTATGGATTTACACAAGCGAATATCTTTTTTTCATCGTAGTTTATGTCACGTGCAAGGATATGATTAATTTGAATAAATATTTATATTCTTATCTCATTTTACAAGTGATCAGTGTTCTGATTTTCTTAGTTTGGCCCACTACTTATCCACGAGACCTTTTCCCATTGCCTGAAGACTTAAATAACCCCACTTATTACCTTTTTAGTCTTTTAAGAAAAACGGATACTCCTGCAAACTGTTGTCCGAGCTTACACGTGAGCAGCGTATACTTATCTTCATTTATCTTTTTAGATGATCAAATAAAAAAATTCCCATTTTTCTTTATCTGGGGGACAGCCATCGCCCTATCGACTCTCACCACAAAGCAACACTACTTGATTGATGTCATTATGGGTTTTTTTATGGCAGTGGCTACTTATTGGATTTTTCACAAATATATCCGTTATCGAACAATGAAATGAGCTGAGTCCATTCACCTGAGTCCATTATTTCTTCGAGGGCTATATAATCATTTGAGAAGGCCCGATCTGTATCTAAATATGCAACTTGAGACCGAATTAAAGTATGAAGTTTTTCAATTATTTCTGAACTTTTCAACGGCCGAATGAAGTCAATGCCTTGAGCAGCAGCAAGCAACTCCATCATTAAGATGTGTTTTGAATTAGAAACCACTTTCGAGGCCTTAATCGCTGCCCAAGCGCCCATGCTCACATGATCTTCTTTATCAGCAGAAGTGGGAATCGAATCCACACTTGCTGGATGACAAAGGGTTTTATTTTCAGAGACGATACTTGCGGCAACTACCTGAACAATCATAAACCCACTATTCAATCCTCCTTGCTGAGTTAAAAAGGGAGGAAGATCTGAAAAAGTAGGATTGACGAGCTTTTCTATCCTTTGCTCTGAAATACTACCCAATTCAGCTACTGCTATGGAGAGAGTATCCATGGCTATCGCTACAATTTGGCCATGAAAATTTCCACCACTCAAAATTTTTTGTTCTTTGGGAAAAACAATAGGATTATCTGTTACAGAATTTACTTCCCTTTCCAAGACTTTCCGAACGAAATCCAGGGTATCTCGAGTGGCCCCGTGTACTTGAGGCATGCAACGCAAGCTATAGGGATCTTGCACCCTGCCACAATTTTCGTGGCTTTGAGCTATTTCGCTCTTTCCGCCTCCCGACAAAAGTATTTTTCGAAGTTGATCTGCAACTCTCTTTTGACCAGGATGAGGCCGAACAGAATGAATTTCAGGAAGAAATGCTGTGATCGTTCCTCTCAACGCCTCCAAAGTCATAGCACCTGTTAAATCAGCTGTATTACAAAGCTTTTCTGCCTCTAAAAGATTTAAAACCCCAATTGCAGTCATAAATTGAGTTCCATTAATAAGAGCAAGACCCTCCTTAGGACCTAGTTGGATTGGCTTTAAATCTACCCAACTAAGCGCTTGAGCACCCGTCATTTCTTGCCCTTTATAACGCGCCTTTCCTTCTCCAATCAAAACTAATGCTAAATGAGAGAGAGGAGCTAAATCGCCACTGGCTCCCACTGAACCCTGCTGTGGGACCACCGGAATCACTCCCCGATTCAGCAAAGCCAAAATTTGCTCAACGAGACCCAAGCTTACCCCAGAGTAACCTAAGGCAAGATTACTTGCCCGCAACAATAACATTGCTCTCACATAGCGATCTTCTAATGGAGTTCCAATTCCACAGGCATGCGAGCGAAGTAAATGATATTGAAGCATTTCGATGTCTTCCGAAGGAATTTGGACATGAGAAAGCAATCCAAAACCCGTATTCACCCCATAAAGGGTTTCGCCCGCTTTAATTTGCGAGTCCAAGAAAGCATGAGCCCTCCCAATTTTATGAATTGCCTCTAAAGAAAGCTCTACTTTTCTTCCGCCAATCGAAACCTCGTAAATCTCTTCCAAGGTCAGGGGATGAGCACCTAGTTTTAATCCATCCATTTTATAGATCCCCTATACTAGCTCTCAACTGATCCATTGCTTTTTTCCGATTTATCGCCCCAAAAACTGCTGAACCTACGACAAAAACCTCTGCACCTACGTTTTTTAAGGAACAAATATTAGTAGAATTAACTCCACCATCCACTTCGATTAAAAACTTCCTATGCCCTCGAAGTTGAACGAGTTTCTCAATTTTTTTCAAAGTTCCTTCAATCATTTTTTGTCCACCCCAGCCAGGGTTCACACTCATCACTAAAACGATATCAACAATATCTAATACCTCTTCGATCAGACTGAGTGAAGTTCCAGGATTAAGTGATACTCCGACCTGACAACCGTGATGACGAATTTGATGCAGTACACCATTTAAATGGGGAGTTGCCTCAGCATGAATAGTGATGCAATGCGCTCCTGCCTGTGCAAAGGGTTCAATCCATTTTTCAGGCTGACTCACCATTAGATGGCAATCCAGCGGAAGCGAGGTCAAAGGCTTTAAGGATTGAACGATCACTGGCCCTAGAGTGAGATTAGGCACAAAATGGCCGTCCATA
>CAIYTD010000391.1 GCA_903928955.1 Oligoflexia bacterium
TAACAAGAAAATTTTAGATTTAGATAAACTAATAATTAAAAATTTGAAACTCGCTCTCTTGGATGAAAAAAACCAGTCCAAAAAATTGAACGAATTAAGGTCATGTGTACTATTCGCAAAACAAGAAAGTCAGATAAAAGTACAGGAGTTAACAAAAAAATTCTCGTTAAACTTAGCTAGTGCAGCTTTCACAGCCAATAAAACAGAACCTGTTTCTCGTCGATCCTATGTATCATGGGCATGGAATAAGGTTCAATCCTTGTTTGGTAGTTGTTTTGGTCGTAAGACTGAATCTGGGAAAGCGTCATCAGCTCAATAGATTAATAATCTTATAAAATTAATATATAGGATTTTTTTATGGTTTATTTTCACAGAATTTTTATCTTATTGATTTTAGCCTGTGTCTTATCTTCTGAGAAGTTTGCATTTGCTGTTCTAAATGGAGAAAATAAGGAAAGTGCTACTTCTGCCTCATCGATTGAAGAATCTAAAATTGAGAAATATTCAATCAATCTAATCCCGAAGCAAAGATTAATCTTTGGTACGACGCTGAGCATACAACCCCAGAAGCAGTATCTAATACTCATGCTGTTTTAGAGAAGCTAAAAAGGACAGAAGGTCAACTTTACAATATTCATCTTAAAGATATTCGTGAAATACCAATTGTTCGTGATAATTCAGATGTTTTTTCAGATCGGCTTCCTATTTATTTTAGAATTGACTTGTTCAAGCCTATTATTGTGATGGATGCGATTGAAAGAGATCATAATGATGCAGCCATTTTTTCTGACCTAGAGGTAGGGGATCTTCGTCCAAATAAAGATAGAATGAAAAAAGAAGAACTTTTTGGGGCAGAGATTAATGGACACGGTGGATTAATATTAAATAAAGGCACATCGACTGCTCTTTTAGAAAATCAATTTATACAGTTATTTAATGATCCCAAGATGATTGAGTCTATGAGGCAGGTAGTAGTGAATGCAAATTTGGAGCGAGCAATATTTGCTCTGAATTTAGATCGGAAGTCTAAGAACAGAGAGCTTTGCTTAAATCTTTTAAATGAAGCAGTGTATATGCCCAGTATCACACAAGATGTATTTACCTATTGTGATTGGCTTAATGAAACGATATCCATGGAAGTTTGTCCAGAAGCGCTTCAAGGAGCTGATCGGAGTGATCACAGCGAGGGAACTTGGGTGGATTACGATCTCAAGAAACACGGATATCTACCTTTTGGCAATGCCGTAGGTCGCGGTCATAGTGGAATAATTCTGGATAATGAAGGCGAGTGCATTGCTGAATCTCAAGACTGTCTGCGTACAAAAAATAAGAAACCCAAATCTAGGATATTAGTTAAGCGGAATGTCGATGTGAGGCGTGGAAGAGCGCATGCAATCCACGGATTTGAATTCAGTTCTCCAGATCTGGATCGTCCTTATGTCTGTAAACACTGGGATCGGCAACTAGGGGAAACTTCCACTCATTTGACAGTGTTCGATTCCCCTGCGATGGCTTTTGATGGTCGCAACCATTCGCTACCCGTTGCTCCTACCGGATCTGAGATGGAGCCTAGAATCAATCCAGGTTTTAGTGGATCGGCAAAGTAGGTGAGTTTCAGGAGTGCGGGCACTCATACAAGCTATAAAAAGCTAAATATTTTTTTCAAATAAACCGTATTCATGTCTCCACAAAATATTTTGCTTTCGGGAATAAGATTCACTTTGAATTCCGGTTTTCATCAGTGCAGCTATAGATTTTTTAACTCCCTTTTTCATTGCTTCATTGACTGCAGCATGCAGCATTGCATTGGATAATCCGAGCCCTCTGGCTTCAGGATGGATTGCAGTGGTTTTGAGTACAAGGTAATCGAACTCGATGAAGCTAAAAAAGTAGCCTAAGGGTTTACCTTTCGGATTGCAGATGAATAGGAGTAGCTTGGGATCAGCAGACTGAAAAAGGGGGACGTAAAGTTTTTTAAAAAAATCAAATGGAATGGGTTCAAATAGAAAGTTGAATTGAAAAGCGGGAAGGCTGATTTCATAAAGAATCTGTAGCTCCTGCTCGAGGGGCACCGTGCTGTCGAGAGTTCTTATTTGATAGCCACAAGAGATTGCTTTTTGATAGTCATTCTTTGTTTCGTCAGCAATGCCCTGAATGCCGTCTAAACCGTCAGTATGGTAGGTTTCTATGATTTGAAATCCTAGTTCTTGAAACCAAATGGGATATTCGGGTGGGTTGACGGGTTCAAAGCGAAAGGCTTGGGAAGAATCTTCTTGGACTCGAAATCGATAGGAAAACCAAGTGTTCCAATTAATGGGGCCATAGATTTTTTTAACCCCTTGGGTTTTCAACCACTTGATAGCATTTTCTATCAATGCTTGGGCAATTGAAAAATTTTCGGCTTCAAAAAATCCAATATACCCCACCTGAGGATAGCTAGAGGAGAGGTAGGCTGCCATTCGTCCGCATTCAGAAGGGGAGCTCTGGTGGAGGGTCCAAAATTCGGATGGAAGAGAGGAATGCATCTGGAGAAAAAGCTGTTGCTGAGCGACGGGAAGTAATCCTACTCGGTAGGGGTCTTTTCTTATTTGATCCTGAATGAGTGAAAAAGTCTGAATAAACTCTGCTCGATCGATTGCTTGGGAGAGCGATCTGATTTTGTAGCCTAACTTCATGTTAAAATTCTCACCTCGCCTTTGCCAGCATCTACCCGTACTTTCTGACCTGTTTTTAGTCTTGTCATGAGTCCGCCTGATATTCCGACAATAGTGGGAAGTCCTAGCTCACGAGCCACTACTGCGGAGTGCGACAAGAGGCTACCCCGTTCGACGAGGAGCCCAGAACAAGTGGGGAAAAGGGGAACCCAACCTGGATCGGTTCGAGCAGTGACTAGGATTTCACCATTGATTCCATACGCATCTTGAACAGATTCCACAACCCGAACGATTCCTTCAATGATCCCTGGGCAGCAGGGAGTTCCCATGAGAATCTGAGGGTCATCTACGACGGTGCTTTTACTATTAGAAAGTGTTGAATCAAAAAGCACCTGTGAATAAAGACAGTTCATTCCAACCGCACCACATGTTACGAATCGATCAGGAGGAGGAGGGGTCTTTCGAAATTGTGCATATTCATTTTTTCTGAGTGCAACCACTGGTTTCAGGTCAAGTGATAGTGATCTTCCTTCTATAAAAGCCATAATTTCTTCAACTGTGAGAAAATAAATATCCTGGCAAGACGACAGAACTTCGAGTTTCGTAAAGGCTGTTCCTATTCCGCGGAAAAGATGGCGAGCGATTCCAAAAATTTTTGTCCTTGAAAATCTGAGATTTTCTCTATTTTTAACTGCTTTTCTTGTTTGATTGAGAATCCAAAAGTAAACAAAATAGCGCCATCCTGAAATTTTATTTTTAATAAGGCTCTCAGCTTGAGATCGAATGGATTTTTCTCTTTCCTCTATAGATTTTATCGAATAGCTTTTTGTTTTTACATAGCTTGCGATTGCATGAATAATGAAAGACGGATCATCGTGTAAATCAGGTTCTTCTAATTTTAATTCATTGATGCATCTAAAGCCATAAAGATCTAAAAAGCTTTTGATTAAGTGATAAATTTCTAAAGATTCCTGTTCTGGGGTAGTTGAGTGCTTCCATTTCTTCCATATTTCTATAGGTGTGGACTGAATAAACCACTGACGAGAAATGGGATCTCCTAAATCAATTTTTTCAGCAATTTTCATTAACATCTTCGTGGGTTCTGTACTTTCAATATCTCCTTCTCCACAAAGGAGATCATTTTGAAGAGAGTTATTGGTATTGTCTTTTGTGATCCATTTTTCTGTAAGTTTTTTGAGAATACCAAAAAAAATCATACATAAGTAATCATTTATAATAGGAGCATGCCAACGCTTTAGGACCTGGCTTTCGAGTGTTTGAAATATTTTTGAAAGTTCACTCAGTGGCAGATTAGAAAAATAAATTTCTCTAAGTTGGTTGTATTTGTGATTAAAATCGTTTTTGAATTTTTTTAGTATAAAATTTATTTTAGCAAATATGTAAATTGTTGTA
>CAIYTD010000392.1 GCA_903928955.1 Oligoflexia bacterium
AAATAATTTTTAAAAAAATAAATAACTAACAGCATAATATCTATATCCTTCGATATATATGGAGAAGGTATGCGTCATAATTTAATAGTTGATAGTTAAGGAATTTTAAAAAGCCCATTTTATTTTATCGAAAAGTGTAGCTATAATTATTGGTATATTTTCTTTATGGGACTTAATTAAATAAATTAAATTTTTAAAAGTCAATTTTGAACTATCGTTCGAACAACTCAATTTTTTCTTTTTCTGTACCGACGATAGCCATTTCAGTGGGAACTCACTTTCAGTGAGCATTGAAAGAGCATATAAAAATGAAGATGAGATAAAAAATGTATTTTCAAATACATTAAAGTCTGATAAAAAAGAAAAAAAATTCACTCTTCGATTAGGATTAGAACAAATAATTTTAACGTGAAAATACTAGAAAAGCGTACTGCGAGAAATTCGCACGCTACGTTTGACGTAGAGGGAGCTCGAAACGAAGCAAGGAGAGACTATGGAAATGAAAGATGATCGAAAAAATAATTGCTTTAGAGGTAACTTAACGTTCCCTGCGCGCCGGTTTTTGACTTTACGATTTAATTTTGTACTCAGAGCATTTTATGTTTTTAACACAATTATGGCTCTTATATCAATATTGGAACCAACAAAAGCCTGTGCAAACGCCTATCACCGCTTTGACATCAAGGTATGATGGTCTGCAAGGAGAACTCTATCATTTCGCGAGGGCAAATCATTATATACCCCAGTCAATAGCCACCTTGAGTTCTTTTGACGTTCGTCAGGTTGCTCCGCCAATTGTAGATTTTATTGTCATAGACGGAAAACTATGGATCACTGGGCAAAATCGACACGCAATCGAGGAAAACTACAAATTTTTAGGTGAATATAGTGCATTTATATTAGCGCGAAATCACATTCAATCACTTGTACCCATTGCACCGATTCCAACCATTGTGGAATTTAGTCAAACAAATCTTGAATCAGCTATTATCCCTACTTACCGGAATCTTCAGGATCGTATTAGGGTGCATTTGTCTCAAATGGGGCCTTACTTTGGCGTGGATGTTTCAGAAGTGATACCTAGAGAAATTTGGAGGCGTTACGAGACAAAACCCCATGATGGTATTTGCCATAATTCTGCTATGGTAGAGTCCGGGATACGTCCATTCCGAGAACTCAGTGCCTTCAATCCAAACATTGATTATTTTTTAGGTATGCATCAGATAGTAATTACTGAAAATACACCGAAAAAGTTGGTCGCCCGATTTGGTCCGTTAAGCGATACAAAGATTGTGAAAGAAAGAAAGAGTTGGGTTATCCATGAAGGAAATAAAGACCTGCAACAACTAGAGATGTCGAGATACATTTATGAACACTTTACCTCAGGAAATGTTCTTTGTGTCGAGCGCCAGTATAAGAGCGATCCTGTTAAGACTCAAAGTTTCGTGCAGAATACTCTTCAAGAAATAGCTCAATCCAAAGGACAAAATCTAGAAACTAACTTTGAGAGCGTGCTTCATTCTTTTCAGATAGAGTCTGGGGGTGGGCATTGTCTCACATTTTTAACGCCGAGTCTCATCTCTGAATCAAATAGTTTTTTACCTCATAATTTGATGAGTTGGGAAAGTGCATTTCATCAATATACTAATATTTTTAAAGCGGCTCCCGGTCAAGTTGAGGTTATTTTATATTATTTCAATTTGGATCAAGAAGAAAAATTAAAGGCTTCAGATGAGCAGTTAGTAAAGACAGATAAATATTATTATCCGATTTTAGAATTGACCGAAAAACACAGAGATTTTTATGAGTCATTTTCTGTAAAAGAAACTATGCCTTGGTCGAATGGAGTGAGACTCTATGATGAATCTCACTTAATTAAAAATCCTGATTCATGTAAAATAATTTTAGATTTTTGGGATAACGAGATTTTATCGAAACTTAATGGTGAGTTCTTTTTACCCTTAAGGAAGATATTTGAATCAGATGACCCCCTGAGCGGTTGCTACAACGTTCCTTCGCTTCGAGTTTACATCAGCATGATGAGTCACTATAAAGATATCCAGAAATCTTGCAAAAGTGAATCAAGCGATCGAAGTGATTAAAAGATTTGAAGGCATCAGGCGCAGAACTTGAGTCTTTTTAGTAGGGGTCTTGATTATTGGCTGGGGCAGGATACATATTCCATTAGTTCAATCATTTAAATTGTTATACGTTGAGCCTTTGAATGATGATGTTGTAATGGTAAAAAGTATGAAATTTAAGTTTTTGATATTTTTAAGTGTATTTTTTTTATCAATCGGTGCTTGTTTTGGTGAAAATCCAGATAATTCTCCTCATCCCGCTCCAGTACCGGCACCCACTGGTGTTCAAGTACCTTATATACTCGGAAATTGTATTACAGCAGACCAACAAGTTTGCGAGGATGCTACAGTTTATACTCTAGAGACAACTCTTGAGTATCGTAATAATTCCAATATTGATAGGGCTAGAACAAAAGAAAAGAATGCTTGTGCACAGGGTTGTATATTTTTTAAATTAGCGGCATAACCTTCGCCTTTAGGCGGAACATCTTCAGCATTTCTTTTTCTCGACCGATGAAAAGAGAAGGGGAGAAGTGTTATGCAAGAGTATCGAAAGGGGAGTCACACAGTTTTCGATATAAAATATCACTACGTGTGGGTGACTAAGTATCGCTACAAGGTAGTGCGAGGAGACCGCCTATGTCAGGATAGTTGTCGCTGTGGAGTTGGCCACTCCAGCTCGGGTGAGCTCTGTAATTTGTCTGGAGCCAACTTTTTACTTCTACAGTAAACTGCCGAGTGCTCCCGCTATCTCTTCTCATCTTCCTTCGTAAAGCTTTCAATGGATCTT
>CAIYTD010000393.1 GCA_903928955.1 Oligoflexia bacterium
ATCCTCAGATTCCTCGGCCTGATTCTTTAGATTAAACTATTATCCAAGAAGTTTCAGAGCCATCATATTATTCTGATTAGCTTGTGCAAGAACTGATACACCAGCTTGCGATAAAATATTATTTTTCGCTAAATCAGCAGTTTCAGAAGCCATATCAGCATCCCGAATACGACTATTGGCAGCTGATAAGTTTTCATTATATATGTTTAGGTTATTGATTGTAGAGGCTAGGCGATTTTGCAATGCTCCGAGCTCAGCACGATTGCCTACTAATGTTTTTACAGCTGAATCAATTTGATCCAAATTAGTTCTCGCTGTTTCTTTATCTGCTACACCAATATTAGCAACTCCTAAACCCTCTAAAGTTGCATTTGCCTTGTTAGCATCGAATGCAAAGCGATCTTCATTTGGATTATTTCCAATACCAACTTGAATTTCAAAACGATCACTTCCTCCGCTTAGCAATTTTTTTCCATTAAACTCTGTTGAAGCTGCTATTCGATTTACTTCTAATTTCAGTTGCTGTACTTCTCTATCCATGAAGCCTCGTTCGACATCTCCGACAGTATCAGAGGCTGATTGAATAGATAATTCTCTAAATCTTGTAAGAATATTGCCAACTTCATTCATTCCGCCTTCTGCGGTTTGAATCATAGAAATTCCATCGTTGGCATTTCTAACGTCTTGGCGCACAGACCTGATTTGGCCCTTCATTTTTTCAGAAATTGCTAGACCCGCTGCATCATCAGCTGCTTTAGTGATACGAGACCCGGAAGATAAATGCTCAAGAGATTCTTTTTGAGCAAGACTATTGATTCCTAAGTTTCTTTGTGCAGAAAGCGATTGTATGTTTGTTGCAATCCTAAGACCCATAAATACCCCCAAAAATTAGTCTCAAATAAAAATATTGCAGTCAGTTAATGATTTGAAACTAAACTTATTCCCAAATTAAACAGGGATTGTTTTTCCCTGTTGAATCATTGCTCTGTTGGAACCATTCCAGCAGAGCAATGTTCTAATTACATATTGATTCGGTCGGATATTGGTTTACCTTTATACTTTTTTAGTCAACCATTAAATGTTCTTTGAGTCGCATTGCATTAAATGCGCTGCACTAGAAAATTGAGCTAGCCGGGATGAGAAATTCTACGAATTCGATTTTGAATTTTGTGCTAGTTAAGTTCCAATGTCTAGTTTAAGAAATCTGCGATACCCTTTCCTAGTTCGGTGGCATCTGAGGAGGCGTACATATCTCATTCTTTGAATACCATATGGGGCTTCTCCGAAGCGAATAGCTACTTCCTGAACTGAAAGTGTATCCCTGTTTTTGGTTCCTGTTTCTTGTTCTTTGCAATTATTGTCTAGCTCTTATTGGAGCAGTACTACTAGAGTGCATTGACTCTACTTAAGCAGAAGCTTTGGGATTTCTAAAATTTATCTGGGATCTTTTTTGTGAGATAGCTGCCTGCGTAGAGTAGTAATCATTATTGGTATTCTACCCTGAATAGCATCAGGTGTAACTTAGCTATGATGACCAGGGCTTGATCCAGGTACTCAGTTTTGTTCTTGTTTCCATTATATGTGAGCCGATTCGGTCAGGGTTCTGCTTTTATCTAATGGTTGACTATAAGTTATGAGTATGGCAGAAGTGAAAGCCCTTTCAAGTAAGTTTACCGTATTTCAGCGTTGTAAAAGCAAAGCCATTATTTTTACAGTGCTGAACCGCTATTTAGGAGTAAAATTTTATGCAACAGTCAAAACTTCTTCAATTTAAAAGATTTTTCGAATTCGAAGTTCAAAAAACCATTATTTCTCGAGTCGGAGCTATCACGTATTCTGATGGGCCTTGCGATGACGCTGATTTAGTTACGTTTCTTCAAGAACGGTCTGTGACGAATATATTGCAGAATCGAAAGGTGACATCTATTCAAAGCCTAGC
>CAIYTD010000394.1 GCA_903928955.1 Oligoflexia bacterium
CTGCAGGTATGTTGATGGGGGTGGTGAAGGGGGCTATTTCTGGACTCTGTTATGCGATGAGCTCTGAAACAGGAGCTCCAAGCCTCAAGAGAATAGTCTTTAATGTGAATACGGTTATTTTTGGGGTGACCCAAGGAAAGCAGAGAATAACGGGATTTTTCTTACTTATTGATACTCGAACAGGCACTATGGAAGCAGTCAATGCCTCTCATCCAGCACCTTTTTTGTACAAGCCTACTTCTAATGGAGGATCTATTCATCCTTCTGATTTATTTAAGCCTTTTATGTTTAGGAATAGTCCTGTTTTAGGTGCATCAGCTCAAATTAGGATTCATGTAGAGTCCATGCAGATTCAGCCCGGAGATATGATATTTTGGTCCTCGGCAAGATTGATGAGTACTCCTAACTCAAAAAGTGAAACTTTGAGTGTAGATCACCTTTTTAGTTTGCTTCTAGATTTGCATGAGAATTCAAGTGGTCAGGCTATGCAAATCGCTTCTCAGCTGATTGAAAAAATAAGTTTATTTTTCGGAGAAAGTTCTAAATATTTTTCGGATGATATTACATTCGCTGTGGCCACTATTTCTAAAAAAGCGGTATTTGAAGTGAGGGATGAACCCACGTGAATCGATTTTTTTGTATGCTGCTAGTGGGTTCTATTACTTGTATCTTGGGATTATCCCCTAAACAAGTTAGAATATTTAGGTTTTCTGATTTGATGGGTGATGAAACTTTGATGGGATTAGATTTTGATACGAAGGAAGATCTCGTTAAGATTGAAAAAAAGTTTGAGCAAGCATCTGTGGTCAATGAGTGTCAAATCGAAAATAATTCAAATCCTTTTTGTATTCCAAAATCTAATTTATTAAAATTAAAAAAGAATATAGGGAATGTTTTAAAAGAAAAAGTGAAACTTCTTTCTATTCAGAGAGCAGTTCGCACTTTGCAAAAGAGTGACTTTCAAAATTTTAATGGACTCAGTGAAGCAGATCTAGCTATTGCAATTCAACGCATGGCTCGACTTCGTCCCCTAGCGTCTATGATTCGAAAGGTTCTGAGAGCGCGTACTTGTCCCTCTACAGTTCTTCTTACTGCTTTAGGCCTTCAAATGGAGAGTCAGTTTCCAGGAATGAAATTTAAAAATTTGGCTCTCTCGTTGTATCGGAGATCAGTGCAGTGTGGTTCCGATGCAGCTTCTGTACAGGCTGCTTATCGGTTGGGTTTAATGGAAATAGAGTCTGGAAAATGTGATTTGGCTGAAAAAATTCTTTCTCAGATTTCGGCTGATTCTCCTTCAATTGACTATCGAATGAGAGTTGCTTATTGGAGATTTTACTGTGCAGAGCAACAAAAAAATATTGTTCTACGAGATCAACTGAAGAAGTGGATTGTGAAGGAATATCCATTGAGCTTGCATTCTCTTTTAGTTCGATCGGATTCAGAAATTCAGGATTTCATGGTAGGTAAAGATGAGGATATTAAAATTAATTTTAGATCTTTTTTAGACCCACAGCTCAATGAAGTTACTCGGGCCATCGAAATATTATTACGTCGAGGTGATTCTAACGAAGCAGTTCAGTTAATTGAACCTCATTTAGAGCGTGTATTGAAAACCGAAGTAGGTTTTCAATTGTATTGGGCTATTCTTTTCAAAAGATGTCATTATATGGGAGAGAGTTTTGAATGGATGGCAAAAGTTTTTAGATTGAATCCGCAATTAATTTCTAAAAGAACTCTTCAATTTATGTATCCTCAGAATGGTTTCTCCTTGATTCAAATGCTCAGTTCCTCAGTGGATCCTTATTTGACTTTATCTGTTATTCGGCAAGAAAGTGCTTTCGATCAAAATGCAAAGAGTCCTTCAGGGGCGATTGGGCTCATGCAGATTCAGTTTGCTACGGCTCGAAATTTTGAGAAGATTTCAAAAAAACAACTTTATGATCCCAAAGTAAATATACGCATCGGATTAAAGTATTTTAGTCGTTTGTTGCATTCTACCGGTAAGATCGAAATGGCTTTAGCTGCTTATAATGCAGGGCCAGGACGCTTGAAGCAGTGGAAAAGAAGATACTCGACTGAAAATCGGCTACTTTTTATTGATCTATTGCCCTTGCGAGAGACTCGAGATTATGTGTCTTCTATTGCTAGAAATTACTATTGGTACCTCAAACTTTACGATTCTATGAGTCCAGCATTACAGCATCTTCCTTTTTTTGACGGAACTAACTAGCTGAGCTCATTCAGAGATGTTAAGACATCAGGATGATTTCTAAAAAATTTAAGGCAACCCCTCTTGAGCAGCTCAATGAGCTCAGGCGTGCAGCAGTGGAGATGATTCCTGAAGATGACCTTTTAAAAAAATTAGAGGTTTCTTATCAATCGGGAAAGCCCCTCATTGTTAAGTTTGGAGCTGATCCTTCTCGTCCGGACATTCATTTAGGTCATACAGTTGTGATGAATCAGCTTCGAATTTTGCAGGATTTTGGCCATGAAGTAAATTTTTTAATAGGCGATTTTACTGCTCAGATTGGAGATCCTACTGGGAGAAGTAAGACGAGGCAACAGCTGACTGCAAATGAGGTTCAGAAAAATTCGAAGACTTATCAAGATCAGATTTTTAAGGTTTTGAATCCTGAAAAAACTCAGGTCATTTATAATAGTAGGTGGTTGAACTCCATTGATTTGAGTTCTTTTTTGCAGATTTTGATGAGTACGACAGTAGGCCAGCTTTTAGCTCGCGAAGACTTTACATCGCGATTTAGAGCAGAGGAGCCCATTTTCTTGCATGAGTTTCTCTATCCACTTTTACAAGGTTATGATTCTGTTGTGATGAAAGCAGATCTCGAATTAGGAGGAACAGATCAGAAGTTTAATCTTTTAATGGGACGTCACCTTCAAAAGTACTATGGTCTACCTCAGCAAGCGATTCTCATCATGCCTTTACTAGAAGGCTTAGATGGTGTTCAAAAGATGTCCAAGAGTTTGGATAATTTTATTGCTTTGACCGATAGTCCAAAAGATATGTTCGGAAAAATAATGTCGATTTCTGACCTTTTGATGATTCGGTATTATGAACTTTTGAGTATGCGACCTTCTCATGAGATTGACAAAATAAAATTAGAGTTGAAGGAGGGAAAACTCCATCCTATGAGTGTAAAAAAACAGCTTGGCATAGAACTCGTTGATTTGTACCATGGTCTAGGTACAGGGAATCTGGAGAAAGAGCGTTTTGAAGATCTTTTTTCAAAGAAATCTTTAAGCATAGACTTACCTGTCTTGCAAGTGCATGTAAATGAACAAGGGAAAGTGAATTTAATTACCCTTATGGTAGAACAGGGATTTGTTCAATCCCGCTCAGAAGCAAGGCGGCTCCTTCAGCAAAACGCTGTAAAAATAGATGGGCAATCTGTAACGGAAGAATATTTTCAGCTTAAACATTCTGGAGAGCAGGTGCTGAGAGTAGGGAAACTGCATCAGCTGAAATTAATGGCTCTTCCTATTTAGAGTACATTTTTTTAATCCAGCAGGCCCAGCCTGGTGTTTCGCAGGCGTCAGCTCCATAGAAAAGGGATTTTGAGAAATCTCCAATACGCTCGTGAAATTCACCTTCAAATTGAGGGAGCCAGATAGATATCCCTCTGGGTCCATATTCTTTTTGAGGACAAAATCGGCGGTATTTAGTTCCTAGAGCTGAATTGACAACGGTATAATTCAATGCATGATAAGTTTTTTCCATGCTTTGTTTCAGCTTGAGTGCCATGGGAGTCGCTCTATTGTGGTGTGACTGGATATCGGATTGGATGAGATGAGATAGGCCTTCGATAAAAGCTCCTAGGTCTTGAGTGCCACTTTCATAAAATGGCCCTGTTTCCATTAAGCCTTTTAAATCCATCCATCGGGTTTTTTCTTCCTCTATAAAAGCGATTAAGGACTGACCCAGTAAGTTTAATGAAGGAACGAGAGAGGTTCGAAGATGTTTAGAGGAAATTGAACATGCAGTAAGCTCTTGAGAGTTCTCTGGATCAGCAAGAGAAAGAGCTCCTTGCCCGGGACGATAAGCCTTTTCATTGATAGAGGGGAGAGCCCAAGCTAAGAGATAAGGTTCTCCTGGATAAAGTTCCATGCTCCTTTGAGGAGCGGATTCTTCAAACGTTCCAGAATTCAGCTGGCAAAGGATGGAGCTGTAATCCATTCCCCAGTAGGTTTGGATGTCTTCAGAGCCATATGTATAGAGAGTATACTGAGCTAATTCTGTTGCATCTTCTACTGTTTGCATGAGGCATGCGTCTGACACAAAAACATCTAGAGGGTCGCCTGACCATTCTTTTACATTCTTTAAGACTTCTCGAAGACCTGGAATATCTAAATATTCAGAATCTCCATCAAAAGCTAAACCACCGAATCGACCGGTACGGGTTGAGGGTGGCGATATTTTTAAAGGATGGATTGCCGTCCATCCTTCGCCATGCCCCCAGACAATGACAAAATAGTGTTCTGATGGATATTCTTGAATGCCCCATTTGAGAAATTCTTCTAGCTGTTTTTGTTCGGAAACGGGTAAGGCTTTGGTGAGTTGAGAGATCAGGGGAGATTGAATTTGTGTTTTTGAAAGTTGAGCCACTTTTTCTCTGTTTAGCTGGAGTGTCTGATTCTGAGAAGATTCAAAGATGTGGAAGCGATCAAAATGCTGATTTTTTTCGACGTTGAGTTGTACAATCACATCGGTTCGAATACTGGATCCATTTTTTTTTGATGGTAAATAGGCTTCCATTTCTAGAAGATTCGCATAGGCAAATGGAATTAGATCTTCAGTGACTGCCATGTAGATAAGTACGGTCCAAGTTTTATGGCAGTTTTTTCGATCTAAACCACTCTGTTTCATGCGATTTTGATAGGTGAGGTAGTTTTTGTCTTTGCTTAAATTGAATTCATAATCCTGAGTGGAATATTGTTCCCAAGTAGTTGAGCAGGAGTCAGGTGGAACAGGAATAAGAGGGGCATGCAGAAGCCTAGCTGAGTTGTTAAGAAAAAGAGAAAACTCATCCATTTTTGCATCATGCCCCCTCAGGACTTTCACTTTCTATTGTTGTAGCTTGGAATGTGTCACTAAGGCTTCCACAATAGCAGCTAAAGGTTGGCTTCGCTTGGAGCCTTCTTGGGCTGCGTGAGTCCAGCTTGCGGGGAGCGGATCTTGAGGGTCCCAGGCGGCGGAATGGGAACTTTCAATATAGAGATCGCCTATTGAGGTGGCTCGAGCATTGGGTTCAGGTAACCACATAAAATCAGGATGCTGTCGTTGGTACCATTCTCCACCAATAATGCGATATTGATCGTCCAGCTCCAAATCATAAAAATAATTTACGGAAATACGTCGGTCAAAAGTTTCTGAGTCTGATAGATTATGAGAGGGAGTGGTTTCAGCAACATACGTCAGTTTCATGACTATTCCTGCCATATACGCTGTATTGCTGGAGCGGTATTTAGTAAATCGATCATTATGGAATGAAGATCTACTCACGGTAGCATCGTTGAGGTTATTGACATATTGAAGTGTTGAGGGATTAAAATAGACATATTCATAAGAGTAAACAGGTTGATTCCAAACTTCATAGTCATAGGTAGCATCGATCACAAAGCTTCGCTTAGAGACGCCAATTTGATTGACTATCGCGGTATGCCAGGTACCTGGATTCGTATCGAAGCAATCTGGATTTAAGATATGGCCATTTGCATCTTCAGCTGGATGTTTTTCGTCACAACGGCCTCCGATGAAGCGTGTTTTTGGAGCCCCATTTGCCCAGAGTAGCGACGAAAGTGCTTTAATATCTGAAGGATAAAATTGGATTTTCGTCTGTCCATTTGCTGCAGTTACTTCAATGGCGTGCTCGGGTCTTGCGATCATGAAAGAAGCGGGTGCCCAGCCATGACAAATACCCATCCAAGGCTCAACTTTACCGTAGCTTTTGAAATAGGGAACTCCTGCATCTATCATTGCGCGGGTTAATGTTTGATGAGAGTCACCCACTAAAAGATCATATTTTTCTGAAGGCGAGAGCTGATCAACCGAGGAAGATCGGGTGGTTGAAATATAGTTGATATTTGTTTGCCAGTTTGAAGAGTTTGGAAATCCTGGATCTGCGTACCTTCTTGCAAGTGATCCGAGAGAAATTGCCCAATAGTCACTTGACCAAGGCGCTACTGATACTTGAGCGGACATCATGCCTTCCTGCTCCATTTCTTGAAGTCGAAAAAATCTGAGTTCATCTACTAGATTTTCGGCTTGATCATTGTTTCGAATAGGACCACGTCCGGTTTTTCGATAAGATTTTGCTGAGTGCTCTTCACGATCTTTTTCTAATATGAAATCCAGAGATTCTATACTTTCTTTAGAAAATTTGGGTTTCATTTGAATGGGTTGTAAAGTATCAGGATCATACTTCATCGTATTTTTTGAATTATGAATGAACTCTCTAGGGTTGGATTCAAACTCAGCAAGTTTTTGGTTGACCCATCCAGAGTCCAATGCAAAGGCATGAGTCCAACTTGTAGCTGCAAAAAGTGCAGTTGCCGCATACCACTTTAAATCATTTATTTTCACTTTTTCCCCTCACGTAATCTTTTTTTTTCGGTTGAAAAACCCTTGTCTGCGAGTGTGTCTCTAATCGTTTGTACAGGAGTGTGTCAAGAAGAATAGACTTAGGGTTATTTTTAGTGCATAAAATGGATCATGGTAGGCATTATTCAGTGTTTGTTTCTTTTTGTTTTTTTTGTTTCAACTGATGCTTTGTCTTCTGAAAAAAAAAACAGTTGGTTCCTGTCCACAATTGGAATTCAAAAGTAGGGTTGAATTTAAGCCTATTCAGTTAGCTCAGCTATTGAGTAATGACGCTGCCCTTCAAGCAAAGTTAAAGTTGAGTAGCTTTAATAAAACCCCAGAAGAATCTCCTGATTTGTTTTTGAAGTTTTACTTGGCAGCCGGAGGGGTTATTTTTTTGGATATGGATCCACGAATTCGATATGGCAATACTAAAAATGCAGTCGAAGTCAGCCCTGTTCTATTAGATCAACGCGTGGTGTTTGACCATCACGGGGGATATAGGCATCATAAAAACGATTCTACTCAGCAGGTCATTGATTTTATTCTTAATGCAATGAAAACATCTGATCGAAGTAAAAAGCTAATAGAGCTTCAAGAGCAATTTCAAGTTGTAAGTACAGATAATCTTGGAGATGCTTCTCTTGCTATTTGGGTTTTAAATTATTTGTCAGATATTGTGCAATGTCCTGATTTTTTGAATTTTATTCGAACACTTACTGAGTATGAAGATTTTGGTGTATTCGGAAAGTTTGAGGAGGAAAATGCAAGATTGAAAAAAGATACTCATCAACTCAATGCGATTGAAGCAGCTCAGAGTCTATTACATGAGTATGAAAAATTAATTAAAAAATATCACCTTACTAGCGATCGCTTTGACTCTTTGAGTGTTCTACTTCAAAAAAAAATATTTTATGAAATTCAAAAATCAATTTATGATTTATTTATGCTCGTCCAGAATCAGGGGATAGAGAACAAATCTTTTCATTTAGAAGGTTCAACACAATTTAGAAAGAACCGTGAAAATTCTCTTAAATATGTCAAGCTTGCACATCAGAAAGCTATTCATGCTTTCACTCGGGAACTTAAAAAATACAACCCCGATCGTGAAAATATTAGAGAATTAGTTTTGCGGATGAACCGTGGGTTTTACGTTTGGAATGAGGCAGAAATTCCGGTCTCAGTATTTGGTTTTTTCAACACCCCAAGCGCTGGATATCAATTGGACTCTGATAGGGTTCAGGTGAAGTATTTATTAAAGAAAAATGAAAAATTGACATTCGTTATTGCCTATTCCTATCCTTTCTTAAGTATAAAGAATAAGATTAGACTCGATCTTCTCGAGAAGGAATTTGGAGCGGCGCATCTCTCAAATAGTAGAAAATATATTTTGAGTCATCTAGAGCCTGAAAATGTTACTCCTGATCATATTGAAAGTCTGATGCGCGAAGAAGAGAGAGCACTCACATATCAACTGATCGCAAGAGAAACATTGGTTGCTTCGTTTTCAGGTTTAAAAATAAATTTGGCCGAATTTGCCAGAATATTAGCGAAATTTTCGAATTAAATGAGATTCTTTCGCAGGTTCATCGTTTGAGATTCAATTTATTTGCGAGGATTCTAATTCGTGCGTGACAAGGAGTCCGTTTGATTAGATATTATATGCTTAAAGGGATCACCTATGACTTTTTCAGATGAACAAAAAAAGCACTGGCAATTGGCAACTTTGGCAGGCGGATGTTTCTGGGGCATGGAGGATATTATTAGAAAACTTCCAGGTGTAATGGTTACTCGAGTCGGATATACGGGGGGGACCATTGAAAAC
>CAIYTD010000395.1 GCA_903928955.1 Oligoflexia bacterium
ATCACACAATGGCTACAATCAAAAATCATAAAAAGCCCCAAACCAGCCCCGCCCGCTCCCTGATAAATCTGCTTCTTCTGCTTTCCAAAACCGCGTTTAATATATTGAACCATAGTTTCGACTGTCAATGCTCCAAAAGAGTCTTCAATGGAAAGTGCAAGAAAATTCTCGTCAGCTCCGTAACAAAAAGTAGCTACTTCACTAGGCTCTAATACGAGGCCTTTACTCCGTGGCAAATGATTATATTTAAACTTTCCCAATTCGCTTCTTGGAGCATCAAACATCGCGTTCATAATCATTTCATCCGCAACTGTAGTCGCTGCAATTTCTAAAGTTGGGAACCCACGAAGATGAGAACAATACTCCATTAAACTATTTAATATTGAATCTTTTTTAGAGTAATCTTGTAATTTAACAGTATTTATTTGAGTATTTTCTTTTAAATAATAATCTAATCCCCATTTTATTCCTTGATCTATTTTGTAAGTAGTAAGCTTAGTATAAGCTTCCATCCAACTATTTTTAGTGGATATAAAATGACTTATTTTTCCATCTAGAAGTCCGTCTTTTATAATTTTTTTAGGCTCGAGATCACCAAAAACAACTACTTTCTTTTCCATTTTTAAATCAGAAACTGCTTGTTCGGCTTCCTGTAATTCGGATAAATGAATAAACAATAGCTTCTTTGGATCTATCTGCTCTGGCAGAGTAATTTTTTTAACCTTCACTTTAAGAGTTTGACCTAGTGACGGCAAAGTAGAATCTGGCCAATTGCCAAAAAAATCAATCGTAGATTGAATAAAAGATTCTTGATGAAATAAAATATGTATGTTGGTCCCCTGGCCAAAGATAGAATGAAAGGTAAGTTTACCTTGGAGGTCATTTTGAATGACTTCTCTTAAAATATCTAATCCAACTCCACGACCAGAAAGATCTGTAACAACATCTTTAGTACTAAAACCTGGAAGAAACACAAAATTCAAAATCTCACTCAAAGAAAGGCGACTAAGAGATTCAACGTCTATTAGCCCTTTTTCAAGCGCCTTTTGTTGAACAATTTTAGGATCAACGCCTTTACCATCGTCCACAATCTCCATCTCGATGGATTGATCTTCTGAAACTCGCGCCCTTAACCAAACTGTCATCGTCCGGCTACGACCAGATTTTTCTCTCAGTTCTGGCGTCTCGCCCCCGTGGTCAAGTGCATTTCTTACTGCATGCAAAAATCCATCGTAAAGAAGATTCAAAATACGACTATCAATTTGAATTTCATCTCCAAAACGCACTACCCTTATATCTAGTGCAAGCTCAGCAGCAATAGAAAGAGCTACTTGTTCAAGACGGTCAAAAAGATTACGAATCGGCAAATAGATTAAACTTGCCACAGCATTGGCCGCTTTCATCTTAGATACAAAGGGAGGGCCTGAAATAAAGTCGTCAATTAAATTTTCAAATCTTACCAATGGCACTAGCATATTTTTACTCGTCTGATCTTCAGTCTTTATTTTACCAACACTAGATCGAGTAATTTTAAAATAAATTCCAATAACTTTTCTAATCTTTGCTTCAATAATATTAAAATCTGAAATTAAACTAGAGCGAAAAACTCCTAAATTTATCCCTTCAAACGATTCCTTCATAGCCTCGCTGACACGAGATTCAAGAGAGTGAGCGAGCTTCTCAACAGAGAACATCCCTAGTTGCCTCGCACTTCCTTTAATCGTATGCAAGGAACGAAAAAGAACAATAATTTGATCATTTTTAAAAGTATCAATATTCCCCTCAAGAGCCTTATTTCCATTATTTAAGTGACGATCAAAATCAGAGATAAATTGCTCAACTACTTCAAATGAGAAATGAAAAAGTTTAGAAATAAGCTCTAGTTCTTCACGATGCTCCGAAATCATATTTTCTAAACTCTTTTGTCGTGTAATATCCCAACAAACAACCATGATTTTTGAAATTTTAGAACCTTCAAAAATAGGACGCCACTCAAATTTTAAATCACGCTTTTCAAATTTTCCGTTTTCAACTTGCTTTAAATAAATGGACTCTTTCATGCCAAAGTCTTTACAAACTTCCCACTTATCAGGTGATTCAAATATAAACTTTAACCATTCTTTAAGTTCGAATCCCTTCTTTTTTCTCTCTTCAGCATCAAATATCAAATCTATAATACAGGACCCAGATATCTCTACAGCACCAAAAACTTCTTTAGAAAAAGACGAACAATATGAATTAATAATCAACAATTCATTAATTGTAAAAATAGCTTGTTGAATATTATTCATTAAGTCATCTAAATCTTTTTTCTGCTCCAAAATAACTTTATTTATAG
>CAIYTD010000396.1 GCA_903928955.1 Oligoflexia bacterium
GATTAGCCAAAGATTATGAAGACTTACCTGCAAATAGCGAAACAATGATTTACATATCTATGATTCAAATAATGCTAAAGCGCCTCGCTCCAATTAATAGTTCGTGACCTTTTAAAACAGACTCTGAGTCGCATTCAGAACAGGATGATTCTTATTGAGAGGCGGCATTATAACATCCGAAAGAACAGTTTTATCTGCGGGCGATCCCTCTTGAAGCCAAGACACAGTAATCGCGTCTCCAACTATTTCTGTAATTTGAGCATCATTTCGAGAGCCATCCGAACGGAGAATAGAAACAAATTCCCCCAGCCTGTAGGCAGCAAATGCAGGGATTGAAATAAAACTGCAGATGAAAAATAAGAAAAGTTTATTTTTTAAGTATAGCTTCATACTATAATAATATCTATTTTTAATATTTATACAAAATTTATTACTTAATTCTCTCCCTTTTGGCTTATTTCTCGGATCTTGATAAAATCGCTTAAAAATGATCCAATCAGACCCATGAAAAATAAAATTCACCTCCTGGAACCCAGTATCGCTGAGCGAATTGCTGCAGGAGAAGTCATTGAAAGACCGGCTAGTGTTGTCAAAGAACTAATGGAAAACTCTTTAGATGCACATGCCACTGAAATTTCAGTATTATTAGAGGACGGTGGAAAAAGTCTCATTGAGATTATCGACAACGGAGATGGAATGCCTCCAGATGACCTAGAACTCAGCATCCTGAGACACGCTACGAGCAAGCTTTCTACGCTGGAAGATCTCGAAAAAATCGTGACTCTGGGTTTTCGAGGAGAAGCATTGGCAAGTATCGCTGCGGTTTCAGACTTAAATTTGACTTCTCGAGCCAGAAATTCAGATTTAAGCTATGCGTTAAATGTAGGAGATCTCATTGGCCGGATAGAGAGAAACCCGCAAGCTCATATCATTACTTTTGGACATTTCCTCCACTCCCCGCACGGAACAAAAATCAGTGCAAGAGGCCTCTTTTCTCAAGTTCCCGCTCGGCTGAAATTTCTCAAATCTCAAGCTGCGGAAGTCACTCAAGTCAGAGAATGCATGGAACGCCTCGCCCTTGCCTATCCTCAAGTGGGATTTCATCTGACCAGCAATGATCGAGTGATCTTAAACCTGAGACCCCAGGAAGAAGCTAGCCGTATCCGAACGATCCTTTCTCAGGAAGGAGATTATCCGCTAATCACAGTCTTTCATCAAGCTGACTTTCAGGTTCACCTCCATTGGCTTCAAGGATTAAGCTCCCCACAAAGCCGCAAAGTCATTCAAATTGTTAATTCTCGCTCCGTTCGAGATCGTATGCTGCAGCAGGCAATCCTTTCTGGATTTCGACAAACTCTCCTGCCAGGACAGTTTCCTGCTGTCCTTTTACGCATGGAAATCGATCCTGCAAGCATCGATGTCAACGTTCATCCCAGCAAAACAGAAATCCGATTTTTAGAGAGCCAGAAAATATTTAAGATTGTAGACTCGCTGGTCAAAGAGATGATCCGTCAAAAAGGAGCACCCGCACTTGCACCTATGACTTTCTCTCCTCCGCCCCCCTTTTCGAGTACATCCTTTGAAAAGCCTTTATCCGAAGAATGGCCTCTACCCGAAGCAAGACCCGAACAAACCCCCTCACTCTGGCAAATGTCTGAGCCTACTCCTCCAGCTCCAGCTCCAGCTCTTCAGCCGATGGAACTGAACGCTTCCCGTTTTGTTGGAATCTTATTTCAGACTTATTTAGCCTATGAAAATGCTGCCGAACTGATTTTAGTCGATCAACATGCTGCCCATGAACGCGTTCAATACGAAAAACTCAAACGGAGAATACTAGGAACACAGGAAAATCCCGCACCCCTTTCCTCACAATCGCTGCTCATTCCAGAAGTGATTCGCTTTCCGTTAGAAAATCGAACTCTCCTCCAAGATCGACTTTTTTGGCTCATGCGGGTGGGGTTTGAAGTAGAAATCTTTGGCGAAGATACGCTCGTGTTTCGGTCAGTCCCATCCGAATGGGGAACAAAACAACTCAAGATGCGACTCAGAAATCTAGTGGATCGGGTACTCAACAGCGACATTCCATCGACCCCTGAACTCATGGATGAAAACATCTTTGAAGCCCTAGCCAGTGAAGCCTGTCACTCCTCTATTCGGGGAGGGGATCGTTTGGAACCCGTCGAAGCACAAGAATTAGTCCATCAACTCTTTCATTGTGATCATCCTTGGAATTGTCCGCACGGCAGGCCTACTGTGGTAAAAGTACCCCAAGGAAAATTGGAAGAATGGTTTCAAAGGAAAATTTAAAGCCGATCCTCATTCTAGCAGGGCCAACAGCAACGGGAAAATCTGAGCTCGCTCTGGAATTAGCCGAAGCATCTCCAGAAATTGAAATTGTGAATGCAGATAGCTTACTGGTCTATCGTGAAATGGATATTGGAACAGCAAAACCGACCCCCTCAGAACTCAAAAAAGTTCCCCACCACCTCATTAATATCCGAAATCCGGATGAGCTTTTTACAGCGGGAGAGTTTTTTAGAGCTGCTCAATCGGCAATTCAAGAGATTCACCAACGCAATCGGCGGGCACTGATTGTAGGAGGAACTGGATTTTATCTCAAAGCCCTCCTTTTTGGACTTTGGAACGTACCTCCTTCCGATGCGGGTATCAAAAAAGAACTGGAAAAATGGGAAAACGAAAAACTGTCTCTAGAACTGAAACAAATCGACCCCCTTGCAGCGCAAAGAATCGGAACAACCGATCGTTATCGGCTGATTCGCTCTTTAGAGCTTTGCCGGCTCACTGGGAAAACCCCGACAGCACTTCAATCGGAACACTCCACCTCAGCTGATCCTCGATTCAGACTTTGGATCGTAGATCGAGCTCAAGACGAACTTTTAAAGAGAATTCAGAACAGAACTCTTCAAATGCTCCAGTCGGGCTTAATCGAAGAAGTCGCATTTCTGCGCGCTCGCTACCCCAAAAGTAGAGCACTCCTATCAGTTGGCTACGCTCAAACTTGTGACTTTCTGGATCAGAAAACTCCGAAAGGAAGAAAAATCTCTCCTGGGATAGAAGGTTTAAACCAAGAAATTCAACTTGCCACTCGACAATTGGTCAAACAACAGAGAACCTGGTTCAAAAGCCAAAGTGCTCATACTGCTCAATCCAGATGGTATGAACTCGACCGGGATCTGCCTACACTGAAACTAGAGTTTAACCTGCTCTATAGAGAGAAAAGAGTTCATAAAATATGACAAGAGATTCTTCCAAGCGAATTATTATTGTTTCAGACGGGACCGGTGAAACAGCAGCTCAAATGGCTAAAGCCGCGATGGTTCAGTTTGCCAACCGCAACGTCTACTTCACTCGTCATAAAAATGTCAGAAACGAAGCTCAAATTGATGCCATCTGCGATGATGCTGCAATCACGAATGATCTCCTGGTTTACACGATTGTTTCTCCCCAACTCCGAGCATTTTTAATGAACCGAGCCCGCGAAAAAGCAATTCCCTGCGTGGACTTACTTGGCCCTCTCCTAGTAGGACTGGCAAACTACTTTGGCTATGAACCTAAATCCATTGCTGGACTCCTCCATGATGTCAATGAAAGTTATTTCGAGCGCATCGCGGCAATGGAATATACTATTTCACATGATGACGGGCGCGATGTGACAGGACTAGACAAAGCAGATTTACTTATTTTGGGAATATCCAGAACCTCAAAAACTCCTCTTTCCATGTACCTCTCGCATCAAGGCTGGAAGGTTGCCAATGTTCCGCTCATTCATGGGTTTGAAGTACCCAAGGAAGTCTATTCCATTGACCAAAGAAGGGTTGTTGGACTGACAATTGATGCTCAAGATCTGGCGATGATTCGGCGGGCCAGACTCGAACGATTAGGACAAAATCAAGGAGGGGGTTATGCGGATCCGGAAAAGGTAAATGAAGAAATCGAATACGCAAACCAACTTTTTCGCAAAAATCGCCGCTGGCCGGTGTTTAACGTTACTGGGAAAGCCCTTGAAGAAACTGCCTCTGAAATTATCAAGCTCATGGCATCTCGACGGCTCACCCCCCCCAATACTTTAGAAAATTTGCCACCCACTCTCAAATCAGAGTAAAATTAAAAAGAAGAGGTATTCTATGGCTAGAGGTTCCCAGGTTTGGTTCAATGGTAAAATAGTTCCAGCTGAAAATGCAAAAATTAGTCTTTTTACTCATGGCCTCCATTACGGAGTAGGAGCGTTTGAGGGAATTCGTGCCTATCAGCAACAGAATGGAAATGGAGCCGTTTTTCGCTTAAAAGACCATATGGATCGCCTCTTTGAAACCTGTAAAATTTTAGACCTTCAAATTCCTTACACTTTAGAGAAACTCATCCAGGCAACTCTGGATACTTGCAAAGCCAATGAATTTAAAGAATGCTATATTCGGCCCATTGTTTTTATTGCAGATGGACCGCTCGGCGTGCATCCAGGGACTCACCCCCCCTTAGATGTTGCAATATTAAACTGGGAATGGGGCAACTACTTAGGAGACAAGGGAATCAACGAAGGGGCTCGCCTTAAAGTTTCTAGTTTTATTCGTCCCCATGTCAACTCTTCGATGACGAAAGGAAAGATTACGGGACAGTACGTCAATAGTGTTCTGGCCAAACGTGAAGCAGTTGCTGCAGGTTTTGACGAAGCACTTCTTCTCGATCCAGAGGGATACCTGACAGAAGGAAGTGGAGAAAATCTTTTCTTAGTGAAAAACGGTGTCATCAAAACAACTCCTCCTAACTCCATACTGAACGGAATTACGAGGCGTACGATTCTAGAATACTTCCATCACCAAGGATTACCGATTCAAGAGGTAAGATTTACTCGTGATGAACTCTGGTGCGCGGATGAAGTATTTTTGTCTGGAACTGCAGCAGAAATTACACCGATTCGAGAAATCGACCATCGTTTGATCGGAGAAGGGCGACCTGGACCTATTACTTCAAGCCTTCAAAAAGCTTTTCGAGCCATTGTCCGTGGAGACCTCCCCGAATATGGAAAAAATTGGCTGACCCCCATTCCTTAGGGCCGGAAAAAAGTCATTGCAGCTTCAATCTCTTGTGTGGAAACTGTAGCAGTTCCCCTTTTGCCTACCTCTACACCTGCAGCCAAATTGCTTAAAACGGCTGCTTCTTCGATGTGTGCTCCAGAAAGAAGGGTTAAAACTAAGACTGAAATAACTGTATCTCCTGCTCCCGAAACATCATAAACCTCTCTCGCATAGGTGGGAATCAAGCGAACTCGAGAACTTCCTTGAGCAAAAATAGCCATTCCCTCTTTTCCTCTGGTCACGACCACATGGGACGCTCGAGAAGATTGAAGAATAGCTGTCCCAGCCTGAATGAGAGACTTCGGATCTCGAATGAAAATACCTGAAAGAGCTTCCGCCTCTTTTGTATTAGGAGTTAATAACGTAGCTCCGCGATAATACTCTGCAGGAGTTTTCAAATTAGGATCTACTCCTACAAACTTACCGGCTTGTTTGGACTCTTTAAAAATGGTTTTCAATAGATGGTAGGTCAAAAGACCCTTAGCGTAGTCCTCAACCACTACTCCATCCACATCAGGAAGCAAATCTCGAAATTTCTTTAAAACCTGCTTTTCAATTTTTTCTTCAATCGGATGTAAACTTTCATAATCGATTCTCACCAGCTGTTGTCGATCACTCACCACTCGATCCTTCAAGGCAGTCCGACGAGAGGAATCCGTAACTAAATAAGAAGTTTTAATTTGAGAATGCAGCAAAAGTTCTCGAAAATCATCCGCACCGCGATCTTGACCCACCACCCCTAATAGCAACGGAATACCACCTAAACTTTGAATATTATCCGCAACATTTGCTGCTAATCCTAGCTTCAACTTCTCTTCTTGAACAAGCACCACAGGCACAGGAGCTTCGGGTGAAATCCGCTCGACTGAGCCAATAGTATAGCGATCTAATCCCACGTCCCCAATCACTAAAATGCGTTTTCCTCGAATCCTTCCTAGTAAGGGACAGAGTTGATCCGAATTCCAGCTCGAAGGACGAATTTCACTGAACTGAAGTTTTTCTTTTTGTAGTTTTTTAGCCATTTTCATTTATTTCAAAAGTTGTTTCTTTGCTTCTTCCAAGGCTTGCTTAACAGTCAAACTTTTCATACATGGAAAATAATTACATAAATTCCCTAAACATTTAAAATCTTGTCCACAATAAATCTCAGGAACTAAAACACTTGCTCGAGATTCATCGAGTAAATAAGGCCCCCAACGCAGAGCACTTTGGACTCGAATCGGAGGATAAAAAGTCAATACGGGCTTTCCTAATGCCACAGCCAGATGCAACGGGCCTGTGCTCGGTGCAATCACCAATTGAGTGTGAGTAAAAAGACCTGCTAAAAAATCAATGGATCCCTGAGAAGTGCTTTTATAAAATAGAGGCGGTTTTTTTAGATCTCCGAGGGATTGCTCAATCCGATCCAAAAGATCCCCTTCGAGTAATCCACCCGTAACCAGTATGGAATATTTTTCTTTCAATAGAGCACGAATAAGATCCTGATAGTGAGATTCTGGCCAATTCAATGCCGATCCACCCATCCCAGGATGCACGGCAATGAGAGAACTCTGGGACTTCCATCCTCGCTCCGACAACCAAAGCCTCGCGGACTCGATGCTCGTTTCATTCACGTGAACTTGAGTTGCTCGATTTCGAGTGCCCACTCGAATACCCAACTTTCTCAAAAGTTGTAAATTATAATCCGCTTCATGCATTTCTACATGAGATCGACGCTGTCTCACTCCTCGATTATAGAAAAAAAAAGAATGGGGCTTACTCACAGGACCTACCCGATAACGCACTCGAGCTAGAAAAAGGGCTGCTGCAATTTTCCAATGTGTCTGCAAAACAATTGCTATTCGAAAATGCCGCCGACGTATCTCAGCATAAAGTCTAAAGAAGCCTTTCATTCCAGCATGTCGCCCATCTGGGTCAAAACTCATGAAATGATCAACAGAAGAAAGTCCCTTTAAGATCGGCTGAACATTCTCTTTTACCAATGCAGTTAAATGACATTTAGAATAATGCGATTTAATCACTTCAAAAACAGGAGTAGATAAAATGACATCCCCTAAACGATCGGGTCTTACAACCAATATTCTGAGTGAACTTTCAATCTCCAACTGAGCTATTTCTGCCATAGACGCTTTCTCACTGTTTGGACCATCATTTGAACAACTTCATCTAAAGTCATTTGACTCGTGTCCACTTCGATTGCATCCCCAGCTTTTTTGAGGGGTGCGACAGCTCGACTCGAATCTCCCCGGTCTCGCTCGACAATTTGGGCCTTGACCTCCTCAAAGGTCGGAGCATCTACGCCTGTAGCTTCTAACTCAATCAACCGGCGTTTTGCACGTTCGTCTACGCTCGCTGACAAAAAAAATTTTACATCAGCATCAGGAAAAATAACAGTACCGATATCTCGACCCTCCAGAATCGCACGGCCCCTGCACCCCAAACGTCTTTGCAATCCCAGGAGAGCCGCTCGTACTGCAGGAAGAGCTGAAATGCGAGAGGAAGCCATAGTGACTTCTGGGGTCCGAATTTGATCTGTGAGATCCTGACCATCTGCAAAAATCCGATTCGCTGGGTTTTTTTCAGGATTTCGGCGAAACTCCAGATGCACCCTTCCAGCAAGAGATGCTGCAACTTCAGCCTCCTCCTGAGTCGCAATCTGTGGGCTCTTCCTACTGAGCAATGCCACCGCGCGATAGAGAGCGCCCGTGTCAATATGAACAAAACCCAATGCATCGGCTAATTGGCGGGTTGCAGTGCTTTTTCCTGTTCCAGCGGGACCATCGATCGCAATGACAGGGCCTAATTTTGGAATTGCCACAACCCAGTCCTCTTCTTTCACGCTCGCTCCCCTAAAACAAAAGCTGCTTTTTTATTTTCCTCGACGGTTCCTAAGCTAATGCGAAGGGCATGAGCTAAACCATAATTTGCAACAGGCCTAAAAATAACTCCTTTACGGAGAGAATCTTGGTAAACCTGTGCTCCCGTTTTACCCAGCCCCTCTCGAACATTCGCAAGGATAAAATTGCCCTGACTCTTCCAAAACGGAATACTCATCCGTTTCAGCTGTTTTTCCCAAAATTGCATCCCTTTTAAATTCAGTTGAAGAGATTTTTTTACAAAAGCTCGATCACTCAATGCAGCTTCAGCAGCGATCAACCCGAGAGAATTGACATTAAACGGCTGTCTCACCTTTTCTAAAAAAGCAATCAAATCAGGAGAAGCAATCCCATAACCCACCCTCAAACCCGCTAATCCATAAATTTTTGAAAAAGTCCGAAGCACCACCAAATGAGGATAATCCTTCAAAAACGCAATCGGATCTGGAAGATCGGGTGCAATCACATACTCCCAGTAAGCATAGTCTAACACTAAAAGAATCGAGCCCCCACGGATTTGAGATAACTCGTAGAAAAGCCTTTTCAGTTCAGCCTCAGTCAAATAGGCCCCGGTTGGATTATTGGGATTCGCAAGAAATACAATCCGAACATTTTCATTTTTTCTCGCCAAATCAACGATCTCTTGTACATCCACCTTTAAGTCTGCATTTAAACCCGCCTCTAAAGTCTGAACACCGTGAATTTGAGCACAAAGAGTATAAGCAATAAATGCGGCTTTCGAAGTTACAATCTGATCTCCAGCCACACAAAAGGTCCGGATCAGCTGGTCGATAATTTCATTTGAACCATTCCCTAAAATGAAGGAAGAAGGCGAAACATTCAACTCCTTTGCTAACGCTGATTTCAGTCGAAATCCACTCCCATCCGGATATCGATGCAGTTGCTTGAGTTGCGTTCGAAGTGCACGCACGGCATGAGGGCTAGGACCTAAAGGATTTTCATTCGAAGCTAATTTAATCACCTTTTTTATTTTGTACTCGCGCTGGGTTTCCTCAATAGGCTTTCCTGCCACATACGGAATGATCGAACGAATATAATTAGGAACTTGCAACTCTGCCATAGACCACCTCAAGGAGTAGGGACTAAATCACAGAGGATACCTCAGGCGCAAGCTCGCTGATTGCCCGAGACAGTCGCTGGCAAGATTCACAAGCCAGACAAGGAGAGAAACTCCCCTCATAACAACTCCAGACTGTTTCGAATGGAAATCGACGGGGAAGCTTTTTCAGCTCCGAGACGATTTGATTCTTATTCCATTGGACTGTATAAGAAAAGACTTGAATATGAGTAGCAGTCGACAATTCAAGAGCCTGATTCACTCGCTCTAAATAATCTAAACTGTTATCTGGGAATGTTGCTGCTTCTTCTACATTAAAACCGACTAGGACTTGATGGGCCTGAAGCCTTTCGGCATAAGCGGCTGCCACATGAATCAAAACACCATTGCGGTTCGGTACCCATACAGAGCGAGCAGAATCTTCAGTTACCAATCGTTCATTCAGCTGAGCCCGCTCTAAATGAGGCAACTTCAGAGAAGTTTCCGTTAATGCACTCCCACCCAAAGCTCCTAGCCATTTTAAATCCACTACTTGATGAGGAACGTCATAATACCGAGCAAATACTTGTGCAGCTCGAATTTCAGCTGGAGCAGCCCTCTGGCCATAATCTGCTGTAAGGGCAAGGAGAGGAGATCCATCCACTTCAGCTCTATGATGTGAGAAAGCTAAATTTGCTGCCGAATCCAAACCACCCGAAAGTAAAATAACGGTTTTTTTTCTCATTTACACTTTCACTGGTTTGAGACTACTTTTATTTCTTACCTGAAAAGGACTACGCAAGCATTTCTTTTGATAAAATCGAAACTGCGGAACTCCTCGACGGATCGCGTGGAAATATTTTTTTGTCTCGACAGGTCGAAAGGATTTACGAGCAAGAAGCTCATCCAAACGACCGGGTCCGACATTGTAGGCTGCTACAACATGATAAGGTAAAAGTCCCTTATAATAGTCTCGAAGCGACGCTAAGTAAGCCACTCCTATTGTAATATTAACAAAAGGCTCAGTCAGGATTTCAGGCGTGATGACTAAATTCTGAAGGCTCTGTAATTGAAAATTTTCAAAACCGGAAGTTCGAAGATGAAAATTTTGAACCACAAAATTTGCCGTAGGGAGCATCACTTGCATTAACCCTAAAGCTCCGACAGGTGAAGCAACCCGAACTCGAAATCCACTCTCCACTTGAATCAATGACAAAATAAATGCTGGATCAAAGCGATAAGTTTTGCAAATACCCAAAAGATGGCGAGCTAAACGAGGGACTTGAGACTGAGGAAACAAGTCCAAGCGATCGGATAAAATTTCTTTCACCCGTTCTTCTGAAATGACACGATAAACGTCCGTCTCAGAGGCTACTCCCCCTAAGCTGAAACTAAAATCATCAGTAGGATCTGCTTCAGTGACTTCCACAGTGGAAGTTAAGATTGCAATAGTTGCACTGAAAATCCAAATAGAAGTCAGACTTAAATATCTTTTCATCTTACTGGAATACGTTTGAGTGCAATTAATACCCGACTATTAGAGATGTGTAAAGAGATTTCTTCTCAGAATCTACTTTCAATGGGCATGAAGCCCTCCAAAAAGAATGTCATTTCCTTGAATTCGGGCATCTTGAAAGACCAAAGCATCTCCAGAAACGCGAGCGTTCCCATAAACATAGGCATGACCAGAAACGAGAGCATTTTCGCAAACCAGAGCGTTCTCATAAACAAAAGCAAAGCCATAAACTCGAGCATTTTCAAAAATCCGAGCATGCCCAAAAATAATAGCATTTTGAAAAACTCGAGCATTTCCATAGACTTGCGCATACTCCAGAATCTGGGCATTTCCAGCCACAACAGCAGAATCACAAACTTGAGTATAACGAGCTAGGTAAGGGATATTTTTAGAAAAAAACCCACAAATAGAGGTCGATTCCACATTTGCTGTATCCGCCACAAACCCTCCTAAACTCCCATCTGAGTTGATCGTGCAATTTCCAGGCAAGCCCTCACAGGGTGGATGAGCTGGATTCTCAATACACCAATCATCCGCTGCAAAGGCAAAGAGAGAAGAAGAGAAGAGAAATAAAGAGGAAAGAAAACTCGTAAAAAAACAGGATCTTAAAAACATTAAAATCATTGGAAAGGTTTTTAAACCACTTTTGCCGTTTTCTACAACTCTAAACTCAATGAGAGCAGTACAAAAGCAAAAATACTGGACAAATTAAATCATTTAATGTAAAAATACGTATGATTTTAAAAAAAATGGGATTGCTTCTCCTTTTTTCTAGCCTTCTGGGAGCCTGCAGTAAAAACGAAGACCATCCCCATTCCTTACGCCATCCCTTACTCCAAAAAAACTATTCCGCTGCAGTGGGACTCAAAAATCTAGGCAGCACCTGTTTTGCAAATGCAGTTCATAAATTATTATGGGCAGATTCTCGTTTCTCTCATCCCCATTTAGCAACAACACCAATCCAAAGACTTTTTTTCTCACTCATGAGTCAACTCGATCAAAACTGGAAAATTGTCTCTGAAAACCTCGATGATTCAGGATTCTCCAAAAACGGATACGAAACAGAACTGAATGCGTTCTACGACGCTTTGATTCAGAGCAATGGCGGTTCAGCCGAAATCGACGTCGACCACTCCAATCTCCGCAGAGACCAGGCGGATGCACGTGTTTATCTCGACAAGCTCATTGAGCTTCTACAGCTGAATGAGATCACCCCAGGCTTTTATGAATCAACGCAGCCCGTATTCGATGACGGCCATAGAAACAAGCTTAACCCTGACCTCTTAACTGATCGTGACCACTTAGGAAACGCACTCCCAGTTCCACTCCCACACCTTCGCATGTCAGGGCTCTCCATTCACTCCCCTCGTGTGAATAGCATAGAAGATGCAATCCGTGAGCAATTCGATACTCCCGAAAGAATGGATGGGAATAATCGTCCTCGTCGATCCGATAATGACCAGCCTGAAGCTGCTGACAAGTACACTTATTTAACGCTTAGAGATGGCGCACTCCCCCCTTCTCAAATGCTTCTGATGCTCTCCCGACTTGAAGCGGACCACGTCAGCAAATCCTTCAAAAAAATTTCAGCCACTCAGCAGATCGAGCTGCGTTTTCATCGCCAAATCCTCAACGCAGTTAACCTAGTTAGGGTTGTTGAAATTTCAGCCACAAGCTCCACAAAAGCCTACCACCTTAAAGGGGTGGTAATCCACAAAGGCACTACATCGGGTGGGCATTATTACACCTACCTTTTAGAGGATCAGCAATGGTTTCTGCATGACGATAGCCGTGTAGCTCCGATTCAAAAAGAACAAGAAGCGTCCCTGTTCGATGATATCGAAACGAATGGTTATCTTTTTTTATACAGTGAAAAATAAAAGGACTGAGACTCCCATTGAATTAATGGCAAGTTAATGGCAAATTAATGGCAATGTTTAAGCCTCCATTTGTCATTACACCAAAAATAGCGAGTGCCCTGATGAGAATCGAAGCTGTTCGGCAGAGTATTACTCACCTTCCTATGACTACCAGGGTGCAAGCTCGACTCCGAGAGACTGCTCGCCTCTTATCCACTCACTTTTCCACGCAAATCGAAGGGAACCGACTCACTTTGGATGAAGCCACTCGAGTCATTCAGAAAGAGGAACATTTTCCAAGCAGGCAAAGAGATGAGCAAGAGGTACTGGGTTACTACCGTGCTCTCGATGAGCTTGAGAAATGGGCAAACCAAAAATCGAAAATTACGGAAAAATCGATTCAGACACTGCATGCTCTTGTGATGGGAGGTCAGCGAGGAAAAGCGAAGCCCACACCTTATCGAGACGGTCAAAATGTCATCCGGGATAGTCGCAGTGGCGCAATGGTATACTTACCACCTGAAGCCAAGGATGTTTCCTTGCTGATGGCAGACCTCATCAATTGGCTTGAGGAAAATAAAAAATCTGGACTGCCCTGTCCATTGAGAGCAGCCATTGCACACTATCAATTTGCTACTATTCATCCCTATTATGACGGCAACGGAAGAACTGCTCGCTTGCTTGCTACGTTCATCCTCTATGTTGGAGGTTATGACCTCAAAGGTTTCTACTCGCTTGAAGAATATTATGCTCGTGACCTTCCGTCCTATTATAATGCGCTGGCAGTAGGTCAGTCCCACAACTATTACATGAGCCGTGCCGAAGCGGATATTACTGGATGGGTTGAGTATTTTATTATTGGAATGGCTGAGTCATTTGAAAACATTCAACGCAGAGCTCAAGAAGAAGCTCGTGCAGGTAAAACGGATCAATCTCAATTACTAAGAAAACTAGATATTCGTCAGCGAAAAGTACTGGAGCATTTCAGCGAAGCCCATTCGATCACTACCATTCAAATAGCAAAACTCCTGAAGCTGAATGCAAGGACCGCGCGTCATCTATGCAAGTCCTGGGTTGCTAATGGTTTCCTTCTCGTGATGGACTCGTCAAAGAAAGCTAGAAAATACACGCTCAATGATCAGCTCTAGATCGAGGGCTGCTGCGAATCTCAAACTATAATCCGCACCAGCACCAAAAGGAATGGCTACCCACCTAAACATTTCAGTTGATACGAAGTCATTTTTTTATTGATAAATAAACATTCACTGTAAAATATCTATAAAAATAATTAAGCATGTATCCGTAATGACAGGATTTCTCATTTAAAATAGACCTTATCAAAGTACTTCTCGTAAAAAAAATCAATTTTTAGCGTCGATTTCAATCAAAACAATTTAAATATTTGATAATGAAAAAAATAGTTTTCAGTCCTACTCGACTAGACAAATAAGAATAATCTTGTTATCTCTCTCATAAAATTAATTATTGGAGCACCCATGCTTGTACAAATCAAAAAAAGTTTTCTTTTTTCCATCCGTTCTATTTTCTCATACAGAACGGTAGTTCTTTCCTTTTTGTTTCTGAATATCATTTCAGTGAATGCAAAAGCTGCAACTATTGCTGCGGAAAGTGATCAGAGCATGATCAGTGACATGGGCATTATCACAAATATTTACTTCTAATCCAATATAAGGCTCATTACGACTCAATCCACTCACCATCACTGACTCAACGGTTGCAGTGTTAGCAACAAACCCTCCCAGGCTACCATCAAAATTGACTGTGCATCTTCCCGGAGCATGATAACAGGGGAGGTTCTCCCAGTCTGTAATACACCAATCATCAGCCGCATAAATTGGGATAATAAATAAAAATGAGAATAAAGTTAAAATAGATGAACGCAAAATCATTAAAACGACTCCTCAAATCAAGGTAAGTTCTAGATATCAGGCTGCTGAGTACGGAATTTCAACCTAAGCGCTACCAGCAACCGGTCTAGGACTTACAACAGCCCAAAAGGTGTTGCTACAACAAAAGAGGACCTGTTTTTTATGATCTGACCTCAACTCAAAAGAGACTCTCGCAAATGAAGTCCAAGCGCTAAAATCTGGGGAGAAAAAAATGTGAGTTGAGTAAGAACTAAAATTCGTGATTTCCAGTTGAGATCACAGTATTTCCGCAGATTTGAGCTTCTCCGAAGATTCGAGCATCTCCAAAAACCCTCGCATTGCCATACACCCGAGCATCTTCTCCGTAGACCCGAGCATTACCTGATACCTGAGCAGTGCCATAGACATGAGCATCTCCATAGACTGTTCGGTCCCACCTAATTGGCCCCCCTTTTCGGGGTGAAAATCCCAGCTACTTAGCCCCCTCTGTTTAGTTATTTGAGAGGATCTCAGTCCCACCTATCCA
>CAIYTD010000397.1 GCA_903928955.1 Oligoflexia bacterium
AATCTGCGTTTCGATTTGCATTCTCTACGCGCATTGAGCATTCCTCCCTGAGCAGGAGTGGTGCGACACATGTAGCAATGAAAGGACTCCACATGCTTTTCGACTTACTCTCGACCTGATATCGGTAGGTTTCAAGACAACGCAACTTACTTTCCTTTCTACCAGTGGTCTGGTGAAGTGCTCCCTGGTTTCCCAGGAAGCCGCGAGGTCTTTAGCCTCGTGGAGGCTTCACTAGGCATACTTAAAAAAAATGGATCAGATTCTCATTATCTTTTTTTAGGACGAGTTACAACGGTAGTAGGAATTCTGGTATCTATCGGCACTGCCTGTCTCACTGTAATATTTTTGTTAGGAATGCCCTGGAAGAGAACAACAAGTCATGGATTTTTTTGGGGTTTAGGAACTGCTATAGTGTCTTGGAATAAGCCGAAACCCGAATCTGACCTTGCAGGTTTAGCATATTGTTTTGGAAAGAATGAAAGAGATTATTTGAGCCATAAGTATGAAGATAAATGGTATATCCGTCCTTGTGTAGTTGCACTAACTGTTTTATTAACCGGTTTTTTTAAAATTACATTTGGTTCTAGGAGTCATATGTGGATGAAATGGATGCGGGATCTACGGTTTGTAATCGGTCTTTTTTTTGGAATTATTAGTGGCATATTATTTTTTTCGGGGTCAGCCTATCCTGTCGAGCTGAATATTAATCTTTTTGGAAGCGTTTTTTTAGCGGTTTTTTCATTTTTTATGCTGGGACTAGGGGTTTGGTATAGTGAGTAGGGGATATGAATTTTTTATCAGGTTTCTTAATTAATGTCGAAGTTTTGCCCGGTCGGAGAATGAATGTTTCTCAAATTCAAGCTTAATTTTTCTTCCTTGCTTAGTTTGATTCATATTCTGTGGCTGTGGAATTATTTTCTTTTCTGAATTGACAGAAAGCTGATTCATCAGTAGTTCATTTAAGTTGAGAGGGGGGTGTACCATTGTTTTTCTATTCAAAGTGCTTGAATGATCGGATTTCATTTTTTTTATTATTATTTTTAGGTCTGATTGGATGGAATAGCTTGGCTAGAGCTATTTCTGAGGTGGACTATCCCGTTCACTGGAAGCAAGAAGTAATGCCTTATTATTCTTCTGGAATTTCAGGGCAGTTTATTGGAAAAGCCGGAGTAAATATTGCTTATCGCAAATTTCTAGTGCCTTCGGAGAGAGGAAGGTTGGTGATTTCACCTGGAAGCTCTGAGCCAATAAGAAAATATGCTGAAGTTATTTATGATTTGAAAGATCTTGGCTTTTCTGTCTTTATTTTAGAGCATAGAGGTCAGGGTGAATCAGGCAGAATGCTTGCAGATTCTGAGATTCATTTTGTAGAGAGCTTCGATGATTACGTAGAAGATTTTTCTACTTTTATAGATACGATCGTTCGATCTGAGTCGAATTCAAAGTTATTTTTGCTTGCTCACTCTATGGGAGCTGCGATAGCCTCGCTCTATTCTATTCAAAATCCTACTACTTTTGAAGCCACTGTATTGTCATCTCCTATGTTTGAGGTAAATACTTCTCCTTATCCAGAAGGGGTGGCATATTTACTTGTCTCACTAGGTTGTAAGTTGGGATATGGTCAATCTTACGCTCCTGGGAGTGGTCCTTACGTTTTAGGAAATGCTATGCCTTTGGGATCTGTAACAATGAGTGTGGTACGGCATCAAATGACTGAAAATATTTTTATCAATCATCCTGAAACTCGCTTAGGAGGAGTGAGTTATCAATGGGTTTTGGCTTCTTTTGGTGCACTTGCAACAATAGCAAAGTCGAGCAGCTTTTTTGTTAATCCGGTCTTACTGCTGCAAGCAGGCGATGACACCTTGGTTCGTAGTGGTGCACAAGATCAATTTTGTAAAAATGTAAAACGTTGTGAGAAAATAGTTTTTCCGCAGGCTCGGCATGAGATTCTGATGGAACGGGATTTTATTAGAAATGCCGCGTTGGGAGAGATTAAAGGTTTTTTTAAACGCTAGGAGGAATAGCTAGTGAATGAGGCGTTTTAATTACTTTTCTAATCGAGTTCATTCATTCGTGTATATGAGGCAGAACAATAAGTTTCATTTAAATTAACGAAAAGTTTATCTGATTTTAAATTATTTTTTTTAGACTCTTGTTTTTTTATTCGTTCAATGAAGTGAGGAGACGATGTACTCGGAATATAAGTTGAAATTTGATGATTTCCGCAGATCCATATTTTTCCGCAAACCCAAGCATTTCCTAAGAGCCACGCATTTTCAAAGATTAAGGCATCTCCGCAGACATGAGCATTTCCCGAGATTTTGGCTTGATCTGTTACCCAAGCCTTTCCTGAAAGGTGAGCATGACCAAAGACTTGAACTTTTCCACTTACTTCAACATCTGATTCTACCCAGGCGTTTCCATAGATATGACTGTCTCCATTGATTTGAGCATTGCCTGAAATCCAAGCATTTCCAGAGATGGATGCATTTTCATAGATAGTGGCTGCTTCAAAAATCCAAGGATTTTGAGTGATTTTAGCTTGTCCAAAAATTTTTGCAGTTTCAGAAATACGCGCTCCCCCGGAAATACTTGCGTTTCCATAGACTTGAGCGTTGTCAAAGATCCAAGAACTTCCGCTGATCCGTGCATTTTCATAGACCTGGGCACGTCCGGAGATCCAAGCTCTTCCTGATATTTTTACCTGGTTGCTGATTTCAGCGCTATCGAATATCCAGGCATTTTCTGATACTTCCGCACTGCCTGAGATCTGTGCGGTTCCATTGATGCGTGCATTTCCAGAGATTTGTGCATGATCTCGGATTTGTACATTATCGGAAACCCAAGCATTTCCTGAGATGAAAGGATTGCCATCAACCTCTGCATTTCCAGAAATTCGAGCGTGCTCTAATATTTTTCCATTTCCTTTTACTGATGCGGAGTCACAAATTTGGGCAG
>CAIYTD010000398.1 GCA_903928955.1 Oligoflexia bacterium
GCAAAAGATTTACTTGAAATGATTAATCGATATTCTGGGAGTTCAACATGAAATTCCAGTCCAATCTGTCAAGGAGGATAGATGGCAACTGATATTAATTTATTAATGGGTGAAATGATACAAAATCTGGAAGGTCGAGAACAAGATGTGGAACAGCTCCTCATCCATTTTCTCCGAGCATTGCTAGAGGAACAGCAGCAATTGAAACGAGAAGAGGATCTATGACTGTATCAAAAGAGCCGATGAGATGCCTAGTCATTCAATTGGCGAGGCTAGGAGATACACTCCAAAGTTTAATGGCCCTCAGAGCCGCTAAACAGCTTTACCCTCAGCTAGAAATCCACTTTCTTGCTCGAGAAAAATTTTCAACCGCTGCCGCAAGAACTCCCTGGATCCATCGCATTATTACTCTGCCCACTGATTCTATTCTCGGCCCAATCTTAACCGGAACACAGACTGAAGTTCAGGGTTTAGGAGCCATTGCTCACTGGATTGCACCCTTAATCAAAGATCCTTGGGATTTTGTGATTAATTGGTCTTTTTCGGAAGCCAGCAGCTATCTCACTGGACTTCTACCGGCAAAAGTCAAAATGGGATATACTCGGAGAAAAGACTCGAGCTTTTCCATTGCTGACGGATGGAGTCATTATGTACAAGCAATCGTTCAAGGAAATATCAGTCAAAATATTCACCTGACTGATATACTCACCACTCAACTTCTGACAGCCCTACAAATACACTTAGGAGAGCCCTTACCAGAAGGTAACTCACCGGTTACTTCGAAAGCATTTTTTTCACTTTCTTTAAATGAACAACAGTTCAGCTCTCACTTGAAAGATGATTCAAAAAAATGGATCTCGATTCAATTAGGCGCTGGACAAAAGGGTAAAACATGGAATCCCAAATATTGGGCCCAACTCACCCATTATCTCACTCAACGGCACTCTGAATATGAAATGATCCTTCTAGGTGGAAAACAGGATTTAGAATTAGAGAAATCCTTTTTTGAGGAATTTAATGCGCTCTCTCTAAAAAAAGATTCCATCGTTTCTTTAGTTGGAAAAACTGATTTTGACAACTGGGCGTCTATTGTCAGCAAAAGCCAATGGCTTTTATCCTGCGACACCGCAGCAATTCATCTCGCAAGTGTTTTAGGAACAAGGATTTTAAATATTTCAGTAGGTCCAGTGAAATATTTAGAAACAGGTCCTTACGGTAATGGTCACTATGTCATCACTTCGGATTTAGAATGCGATGCCTGTCAAACTCAAGGAATAAAAGGAGAAATGAATCATTCTTGCGCTAGCAATATCTCACCTGAGGCTGCATATGCAGTCTGGTCGTACGGTTGTCAAGAGTGGGTACATAAAAGACAACTTCCTATGGAGAACCATTTTACTCATTTGGGGTGGCCTAAAGATCTAGATAAAATTAGAATCTATCGCTCCCGTATTCGGAATACAAATGATGGTGGGGGTGTTTGTTATGACCTGATCGTTAAGAAAAATCTTCGAATGAACGACTGGAGCAGCATGGTCATGGGCCACGTCGCCCGCTCGTGGTACTGTGGCTGGGTACCTACTATTGGACAAGAAGCGTTACGTGAAAATATTAGTCCTCAACTCATTCAAAAAATAAGAGAATTAGACGATGCGACTGAGGTCCTGTCAAAAATTTGTGAGCGTGCTTATCAAACAGCAAGTACACTCAATAGAAAAAGCTCCGCGCTTCGATCTCAAAATGTCATGGGAATCCATCACCGCGAAGAACTCAGCGAGCTGGGTAATACATTACTCGAGCTCGAGAATTTAATGGAAAGGCTGGCAAAAACACACCCAGCTTTACTCGCATTCCCTCAAATGACCAAAGTTCTGATGAATAATCTAAAAGGAACTCATTTAGCAGATCTAGGAAAAGAAACAGCAGACTATTACAGACAAATTAAAGAAGGGGTTCACATTTTTAAAGACTGGATAAAATTTACTCTGAATCTCGCTAAGCCCATTGCTTTAACTCCATCTCATATAGCACCCCTTAAGAACCGCTCAAAACCCTTAGAAAAGGACAACTCTCATGAGTAATATTGAATTCAAGGAACCTGAAGTAACTACCCAACATCCTCGTGAAATGGCCCATGAAACTTTACAAGACCTGATCGAATTTTCAATTGTTCTTGAAAAACTGAGCCGAAATACCGCTCAACGCGCAAACGAGCCCGATTTTCTAGAAAATCTCATCCATCTCATAGATGAAATCAGTACTTTTACTGAAGCGATTATTCATGCCAGAATCACGTTAAAGATGGGACTCATTCGATCTGTCAGCCTCTTAGAGGCTGACTTATTATCGATTTTAAAAGACCTCTTGCACGGACAGGCTACAGGTCAAAAAGTCTATATTATAAGTCTATTAAATGAATATCTTCCTACTAACTTCGAACAATGGCGTACACAAGGAATTCCTGAACTCATCCGTTCGAGGGATAGCTAAACTTTCATTGAAAGTATTCATAAAGTCTTTCAATGACTTCGCTCTGATCTCTTCTGCTTAAACCAGTATAGAACGGTAATCTCAAAATACGTTCCGATACAGACCGAGTCACTGGAAGATCTCGTATAGAATCATGATAACGAGAGCCCATAGGGGAATTATGCAGGGGGATATAGTGAAATACAGCTAGAATACCATGAGACTGAAGCCAATGCATCAAACTGTCCCTTTCCTCTTTATTTGGCAAAAGCACATAAAAGAGATGGTAACTAGAAAAAGCTTGTGGAATAGATTTCGGCAAAGTCAAATGTCCCGCTTGTTCTAAGAATCTCAATTCTTGATAGTAATCATTCCAAATTTGGGCCCGCTTTCTTTGAATCTCCTCAAAGCTCTCCAACTGAGCGAGTAGATATGCAGCCTGTAAATCAGATAAAGCATACGAGGAACCGTAATCCATCCAAGTGTATTGATGCATTAATCCCTGAATAAACTGCGTGCGATTAGTACCTTTTTCTCTCAGAATCTCTGCTCGCTCCAACAACCGAGCTTCATTAATCACCATTGCCCCACCTTCACCGCAGCTCAAATTCTTAGTTTCATGAAAACTATAAACACCTATTGCACCGAAAGTTCCTAAGGGACGCCCACTAAAAGTTCCTCCTAGGGCATGAGCGGCATCTTCAATGAGAGTGAGTTTGTACTTAGAACTGATTTGACCAATCTCATCCATTTGACAAGCAACTCCAGCATAGTGCACAGGCACAATAGCTCGAGTTTTAGAGGTAATCAAAGATTCTAAAAGGCGCTCATCCAGATTTAAAGTATCCGGATGAATATCGATAAATACGGGTTTCATTCCCCGAATCACAAAAGCATTAGCAGTACTGACATAAGTAAACGATGGCAGAATGACTTCGTCTCCTGGCAATGCATCTAAAAGAAATGCAGCTATTTCCAGAGCAGATGTACAAGAACTGGTTAAAAGTACATCAGAAGATCCTATTAATTTACTGAGAAGCATTTCACATCTTTTCCCAAATGGACCGCCACCTGAAATCCGACCCGATTGAACAGCTGCTTCAATGTATCGATACTCATTACCAGACAAGTAAGGGCGACTGAAAGGAATTTTAAAAGGATGCATAGGCCTACATACAGCAGATGCAATAGGAGTTTGACAATCAATCTTTTACAATTCTACAACTTAATAAGATAAATAAGTGTAATAAAAACTCACTGAATCTTGATACAGTACGTAATAATAATATTCACAGCTAAATGCAGTCGGTCGCGCGTAACAATACGAATAACAAGGAGAGCCCCAGATATTAATTTGATGGGGTCTATCACAATTTGTTTTATCACCCGTTGTCCCATATAAGCATGCTAAACAGATTTCCTGTGTATTATAAATCAGCGGGTTACCATTATTATAATTAGGTACCGCATTTTCAGAATATGCAGTTCCACTAGGATAGGTATCGCCAGGAAAATGGCCTGGAAATCTCGCCAAGCAATCAGCATCATTTTGAATATCTGCGCTGTCGTGTGAACCAGCAGCGTGGGCAAGTGAACAGCCCCCGTTATTATCATAGGTAGTTGTTGCGGCGGGAACACTGGGCTTGCTTGCCGAATAAGTCGCAGAGTAAAAATTAAATCCTGTCGGTACTGAATTATAACCATTCGTTTGACAATAAAGGTCGGGGATATTACCTACAACAGTCCCTCCAACTTGTTTACAGTGATCGGTAGTATGCTGATTTCCACTCAACCAACACCAGCTATTCATAGTGGGCGTACAGGGGTTCAAGCAAACTCTGCCGGACGGACATTCGTAATTCGTTTTAGATTCATACCCATTTGCGCCCAATGAACATTGACTGGGCTTCGCTACACAAGGTGTGTCATGATTCGTATCTAAATCACAAGTAGCAATAAACCCTTGAGAATCAAAAGTAATCGGCACCTGGCCTGCAGGACAGGTCAACTGTACACACCCATAGGAACTATTGATTCCATACGCAACTCCAACCGTTGCTCCGGCTGGAGGACAAGAAGCTGAACATATTACTTTCCCGGAACTATCCACTCCATTAGGAACCGACCCAGACGGGCAAGCCGCATCACGACAGATAATAGACTGAAAATGATTAGCATCTGTTGTGACTTGGGCAAATTGACCGGGCCCACAGGACTGAGACGTATTTACCGAAGCCTGATTTGTGCCAGAATTTACACTATTCATACCTGTACCGCTACAGTGAACCAAAGAACCACCCGGGGTCACTTCAGCCTGCAAAGGAACATTAAAAGATGTCGTATCGGACCCCAACCCCCCCACTACAGAAAGAGACGCTATTTTCTTAGTACCTACTATATTAATAAATCCAGAATAAATGGAATTGCTAGAATTTGGGATAGCCTGCGGCTTTCCAGTTAATACTAAATTCAACTTACTGATTGCAATGACCCCTATTTGATTGTGTCCAGAATTTACATTTGCACTCGCAATAACGCCAGCGCTGTTAAAAATAGAAATAGAAGTCAAACTACTGTTTCCTGCTGGAAGGTTGACTTGAAGTGACGATCCAGGATTCCCAATCCAAGTCAAAACGCCTAATGCCTTAGGACAAGTCAAATCAGTTGAGATCATTTTAGACAAATAGTTAGTAAATGAACTAAATTGAGCTTCATTATTTACATTTTTCTGCACCTGAGTAAGAAGCTTCATCTGATAAGCTACACCTAAGGTAGCAAAAGACATAATCCCCATAGACACTAAAAGCTCGACTAAATTAATTCCTCTAAAATTCAAAATAAAACTAGCTATCAACCTATATTTTTTCTTTATCACCATAGATTTAATCCGAAAAATTAATGAAAATTAAGATTAATATTACAACTACTAGGAAATCCGTCAGCATTCACTGTATCTGGATAATAATGCAACGGACACACTAAAAGCTCACACATAAATTGACCACTTACATTAATGACACCATACCCAGGGCCTGTACATTTTGAAACTGCCAAACAAGTAAGATTTCCTTTTGAATCATAACCATTCGGAATCGATCCAACGTCACAAAGAACCTGTGTACAGACAATTTCATTACTAGTATTCACCTGAGCTGCCTGTATATTACTACAAGCATTCGGCAAAGCGCTTTTGGTAATTCCATTCTTAAAATAGCTACATCCAACGAGAACCCCAGAAGGGTCTATCTGAACATTCAAGTCCATCGAAAAAAATAAGTTTGCAGAACCAAAATTTACAATACTAGAATTCGCCCATGCGACTGAAAGATTAATTACTGCTTGATAATTAAAGTTTCCTGTTCCATTGGATTTTGGGTTGCCACTTACAACTAAATCCAGTGCACTAATTTTCCTAGAGTCCAAATTATTATTAGGAGAATTCGCACTTGCTTTTATATTTCCCAATGGATCATAAATAGCTATTGAAGTTCTACCACTATTCACAGCAGGTAAATTTACTGAAAGAGGATGCAAAACTTTACCATTAGTATCAATAATACCTAAGGCGACTCCACAGCTATTATCTGAAGCAATCATAGTACGTAGATAGGCGACAAGAGAGTTCACCTGAAAAGAACTCAGCGTAGTCTGCTGAGTCCTAGATAAAACATTCATTTGCGTTACAACACCAACAGACAAAATAGAAATAAAGCCCATTAAAAATAGAACTTGAACCAGTCCGAGTCCATCTGGCTTTTTCCAAATATTACGCATTCTTCTAAATCTCCCCCTGGATACTTAAAACGTAAATCATACCTCTCTACCCCCAATTTCAACACATCTAATTCTCAAAATAAAGAATCCGCGTTTGATGCAGCTCATCTAGTAAACTCTAAAAACTCGCCCTTCGAATCGATATCTTGTAGTTCCCGGATAAGGGGCTAAACGAAAATCTCCTACCCATTGTGAACTTAATTTATCAAAATCATGATGCGCTAATACATAATGTTGAGAAGTGGAGATCAAATTTCCATTTAGAAGCTGTTCAACAATAAAGATGTCTCTGTGAGCTGCTTCTGCTAATTCAATAAACCTTTCATTAAATCGACGATGAGGCTCCTGTTTAGAATGAAAAATAACTAACGCCTGAGTCTCATAAAACATCATCCAAGCATTCACCCCACTTGCAAAGCTCCCATAAGAAACTATTTTTGACAGCCTCCTGGATTCATCTCGCAAAGTAAAACTTCTATAATGATACCAATAAAAATTTAACGTAATATTAACAATAAAATATAAAATAAAAACTAGAATAGATAACCCACGATACGAACTCACCAACTGAAATAAAAGAACAAAAATAAAAATAACTAGATAGACCCAATAATAACTAAACCATCTAATTAGACTAAGTCCTGCAGGCCCCAACCAAATCTGATTGAGATAATCTTGAGAAGCGGAACCATAAATATACATAAACTCGACAACAACAAAGCTTATCACTATTATTCTGAGTAAAAAATTTGCTCGATCCTTTAAAAAACCTACTTTAAAATAGCCTTCACTCTTTGAGGCAAAAAAAATAACCATCTCTGAAAATAAGAGAGTCAGCGGAATCATTAAAAAAATATAGCGTCTATA
>CAIYTD010000399.1 GCA_903928955.1 Oligoflexia bacterium
ACCTCTCCGACATTCACAACCGGACGCTGAGTGACACAAGTATTCTGATTCGAACGCTGATATTTCGTTAAATTATAAATATCCACATCTGAACCGACGTCATCTGATTGTGAATGAGTCCGACGAACGACAATTTTGGTCCCATCGACCATGATGACTTCGCCTTCATGCTTATTCACTATTATCTGACCAGAATCTCGAGCTACCACCCTTTCGATCCCTGTTCCTACAAGAGGAGCATGAGTCCGAATCAAAGGCACCGCCTGGCGCTGCATATTCGAACCCATCAAGGCTCGATTCGCATCATCATGCTCTAAAAACGGAATGAGTGACGCGGCAATCGAAACGAGCTGATTTGGAGAAACATCCATTAACTCAATGTCGTCGGGGTTTACTAACGCAAAGTCTCCTTTACGTCGTGCTGAAACCAAATCTTCACTGAGCTTTCCACTCCGCAAAGCCTCTGGAGCGACTTGAGCAATGATTTTGTTTTCCTCTTCAGTAGCAGTGAAAAATCGAATCTCATCTGCAACATTTCGTCCCTCAACGAGACGATAAGGAGTCTCAATAAACCCAAATTCATTAACTCGGGCATACGTCGACAAACTCGCAATCAAACCAATATTCGGTCCTTCAGGAGTTTCGATCGGACAAATTCGACCATAGTGAGTATTATGAACGTCACGCACTTCGAAGCCTGCACGCTCACGCGTCAAACCTCCAGGTCCCAAAGCAGAAAGACGGCGCTTATGAGTCACTTCAGAAAGTGGATTTGTTTGATCCATGAACTGAGATAATTGACTGGATCCAAAAAATTCCTTCACTACCGCCGATACTGGCTTTTGGTTAATCAAGTCATGCGGCATGAGCGTTTCAATTTCTTGAATGCTCATACGCTCCTTAATAGCTCGCTCCATACGCACTAAACCAATACGGTACTGATTCTCAATCAGCTCACCTACTGCTCGAACGCGGCGATTTCCTAAATGATCAATATCATCTATCGTCCCACGGCCATTATTCAGCTCGGAAAGATAATAAAGTGTCGATAAAATATCTTGTTTAGCCAAGATCGTCAGCTCAGGCGCGATAGCATTTTCCGGAAATTTATAATTTAACTTGAGTCGACCAACTCTGGATAAGTCATAACGATCTGGATTGAAAAATAAATTTTCAAAAAGCTGCTTTGCTGCTTCTACAGTCGGTGGATCACCGGGCCTCATTCTCTTATAAATTTCAATGAGCGCCTCTTCAGGACTGGAAACTTTATCTAAAAGAAGTGTATCACGAATAAAAGAACCATAGCTCAGATTGTCTGTAAAAATAACTTTGAGCTCTGTAATGCCTCTATCGCGGAGTTCACGGATCTTGACTTCGCTTAATTCTTGATTGGTTTCAAGAAGCACTTCGCCGGTTTTTTCATCCACAATATCTTCTGAAGCAACGCGACCAACTACTCCCTCCAACGGGACTTCCAAGCGCTTAATTCCAGCATCTTGAATGCGTTTAATGACTGCCTTTGTGAATTTACGATTCTTTTTCACAATCACTTCGGCAGTTTTAGGATCCAAGATATCGTCTTCAGCTCGTTGGCCTGAAAGGATTTCAAGATCTACAATTTTATAGAACTTATCATCCTTCTCAAATGCCAAAGTCTCGATACGATAAAAGTAATTTAAAATTTCTTGATTGGACATCTCCATTGCGCGCAAAATAATGGTCGCAGGCAATTTCCTCTTGCGATCAATGCGAGCATACAAAATATCTTTATGGTCAAATTCAAAATCTAACCACGAACCGCGATGAGGAATAATCCGAGCTGAGTAAAGAATCTTACCACTCGAATGGCTCTTGCCTTGATCATGGTCAAAAATAACACCCGGGGAACGGTGTAATTGACTGACAATGACCCGCTCAGTGCCATTGATAATAAAAGATCCAGCCTCTGTCATGAGGGGGATCTCACCCATATAAACTTCCTGCTCCTTGATGTCACGGATATTGCGTGTACCCGCTTCCTCATCGACATCATAAACAACCAAGCGAACAGTAATCTTCAAAGGAGCCGCGAAAGTCATTCCGCGCTGGCGGCATTCAGCTACGTCGTACTTGGGTCTTTCCAAAACGTAGCTTTCAAATTCCAAAGATGCGGTGCGATTAAAATCTTCTATAGGAAAAACAGATTTAAATACGGCCTGTAACCCTGTGCTCTCCCGTTTTGAAGGCAAGACATCTGCTTGCAAGAATTTTTCGTAGGATTTCCGTTGTAACTCTATGAGATTCGGAATCTCCACCGGAGATGTAATCTTAGAGAAATCTTTGCGAACTCGGTGATTTTCCGAAAAAAGGGAAGCCATGCGTGCTCCTAAAAAAGAGTAGAGAAATTCGTTACCGCACCCAGCCTACCTGTTTTTTTACAGAAGGCAAGGGCGCGGTACGATTTTTGAACCAGAGGTACTAAAAAAAACAAGCGGACTAGGATCACTTCACTTCAACCTTAGCTCCTTCAGCTTCAAGCCTCTTCTTAATTTCGTCGGCTTCTTGCTTATTAATTCCTTCTTTTACAGTTTTAGGTGCGCCTTCTACTAAATCTTTAGCTTCTTTCAAGCCTAAACCTGTAATCGCTCGAACTTCTTTAATGACGTTAATTTTCTTGTCGCCTGCAGCTGACAGAACCACTGTAAACTCAGTCTTTACTTCTGCGACAGGTGCGGCTGCTCCGCCTGCTACTGCTGCTGCCATAGGAGCTGCAGCAGAAACACCGAATTTAACTTCTAAATCTTTTACAAGAACAGAAAGATCGAGAACGGACATATTTTCAATAAATGAAACGACTTGTTCCTTACTAATTGCTGTGGACATAGATATACCTCTTTAATATTCTTCATACCCGCTGTCATCCTGACATTGGGCTTTGGTCCCTCTAGTTCTTTATAACAAGGACCTGTTTGCTAGCAGCTTTCCTGACTACTAGTTGAAATCGATCATCCCTTAGCAGTGCATCACGCCTCGGGATTCGCCTTCTTTTTCTCGATAGCTGCTAGCACTGTGACCAAACTTCGTGGCACGGCCGCAAGCACACCAACAAAGTTCGTGATGGGGGCATTCATCGTACCCAACAATGTCGCCATCAGAACCTCCTTACTCGGCAGTTTCGCAAGCGCTTCGACGCCAGACACATCGATTCGCTTCCGACCCATAAGGCTATCTTTGAGCTTAAGGGCCTCATTGTCCTGAGCAAATTTATGAATCACTTTCGCAGTAGCTGCAGGATCTCCATAAGCAAATGCAACAAGCGTTGGACCCACGATGGAGTCCATTAATTCCTTTGCCTCTTCGCCTAATGCACCTTCTTTGGTAATCAAACGCACTACGTTATTCTTGATCACTTTTACTTCTGTCTCGTGACCACGCAGGGCTTTTCGGAGATCATCAGCACGCGTTGCTGATAAACCTTTAAAATCAGCGAAAATAGCTACTTGCGCCCGAGAGAATTTATCTTTTAAGGAAGTAGCAAGTTCTGTTTTCTGTGTACGATTCATGACCTTAACCTCAATCTTAATTTAAGTATTTCAAAAAAATGGCTCACGCTACGCCAGCCGCACTCAGAACATCTAAAGGATCAACACCAATTCCAGGACTCATCGTGGAAGAAAGCGTGACGTTCCGAATATAAGTGCCTTTGCTTGTGGGAGGCTTCGCCTTTAGAATCACTGCAGCCAAAGTAGCAAAATTTTGTTTTAATTTCTCTGGGCCGAATGACTTCTTGCCAATGGCTACATGTATAATGCCAGTTTTTTCAGTACGGTACTCTACTTTACCCAACTTCTGCTCTTTCACTGCTTTTGCAACATCAAAGGTCACAGTGCCGAGCTTTGGATTAGGCATCAGACCCCGAGGTCCTAAAATTTTACCAATTTTAGAAACCGCAACCATCATGTCAGGGGTAGCAATCATTTTATCAAACTCAAACCAACCACCCTGAATCTTTTCAATGAGATCCTCAGCACCTACAAAATCAGAACCCGCAGCAGTGGCTTCTCTTGCCTTCTCTCCTTTAGCAAGCACCGCAACTCGAACGGTTTTACCGATACCATGAGGCAGAACGACTGCGCCACGGACCATTTGATCTGCATGCTTGGGATCAACACCTAGATTAAAAGCAACATCCACTGTTTCATCAAATTTTGCATAAGAAACATCCGCTAAAAGTGCAAAAGCTTCCTGAACCAAATAGCGCTTACCTAATTCTATTTTACCAAAAGCCTCGACATACTTTTTGCCGTGACTTCCCATTCGCTTGTTTTTCGTAAGATCTTTTACAACTTCAGACATACTTCTCCTAAGTGGTTCCAGCGCTCATTCAAAAGGAGCTCCCACTTTTTTTAAAAATTAAAAAATTGTTTTAATCAATGATACTTATACCGGCGCTTCGAGCAGTTCCAGAAATAGTCCGCATAGCAGCCTCTAAGCTGCCCGCATTCAAATCCGGCATCTTGAGCTGAGCGATTTCTTCGACTTGCTTTTTAGTCACTTTACCTACTTTTGTTTTATTCGGCTCCCCTGAGCCTTTTTCTACTTTTGCTGCTTTGAGTAGCAAGATAGAGGCAGGAGGGGTTTTCGTAATAAATGTAAAAGAACGATCAGAATACACTGTAATAATGACAGGTATGACCATTCCTTTCTGGTCTTGAGTTCTTGCATTAAAAGCCTTGCAGAACTCCATGATATTTACGCCTCTTTGACCTAAGGCAGGACCTACAGGGGGCGCTGGATTAGCTTGTCCGCCCGGAATTTGGAGCTTAATTTGACCTGTTATTTTTTTTGCCATTATCTACCTTTCTCGCAGTACTTCCTGTACTCAACCTGCCCATACGGCGCAGACAAATGCTACTTATCTTGAATCGCACTATATAACACAAATTTTTAAATTTTTTCAACCTGAATAAAATCTAGTTCTACTGGAGTAGAACGGCCAAAGATGCTGACCAGCACTTTTACCTTTCCTTTATCCGGATTCACGTCTTCTACAACTCCATTAAAGTTAGAAAACGGACCATCTACCACTCTCACATTTTCTCCCTCATGAAAAGAAATCCTAGGACGAGGCTTCACTTGACCTTCGGCAATACGATTGGTCATCTTTTGCACGTCAGACTCAGGGACGGGAACTGGCTTTA
>CAIYTD010000400.1 GCA_903928955.1 Oligoflexia bacterium
AATATCTACATCTGCAATGGATATTTTTTGTACAGGCCGCTCAACATCTTCAGAAATCACTGAAGGGACAGCTGTTGGAGAAGGCTTTGCCCCAGGCAACACCTCAGGTGAAGTCGCAGAAGTAGTAACTGTATCTTTTTTAATTTTGTCGCGATCAACCCTAGACTTATTCCATAATTGTTTTGTTAAAAACACAATTTCTTGTTCCTTTTCCATTGAACTTAATGTTCGCTTTACTTCTTCTACTATATCTTTATATAAATCTTGTTCAATAATAACAGAAATTAAGTCTCCTGGACTTTTTATTTTATTCTTAGTAAAAAAATAATTTGTTTGCCCGTTAGAAGCCCATAATGAGCCTTCTTCTTGAGATTGATCTATAAAATCATCTTTAGTTGCTCTAGATTCTTTCTTATAAATACGTTTCCGTTCTGGCTCTAGAAGAGGAAGATTTCCAGTAGAAACTTTAGGAAAACTAATAGCTTCATTTTGACCTGAGGAATTATCATCGCCAGACCTATAAGGTAATCTTATCGCAGAAGGTTCTTTAGGAATAACGCTATCTGGAACTCTATCTAGACGACCTGAATCGATGGGACGACCGCCACCTGAAAAATCTTCATTTTCGATACTTAATGGATCTGAATCATTTGGATTCTGTTTTAAGTCCCCAAACAATTGACTACAACTCGAAAGAAAAAGTGGAATAAAAAAAATGATAAATTGTTTTCTCACAACGGAACCTCAACGACATGACCAGATCGTAGAAGCCCTAAAAGTTGCCGTTTTTCCTTTCTCGTCATGACTCGAATTTGATGACTCAAATATCCAGATTCCTCGGCAATTCCTACAGTAGCTAAAGTAAGGTCACCCGAAATCAGATGAATCCGAACGCTATCGCCACGCCTAATATCAGGTGTTTTGCGAATAGCAGATTTAACCAAGAATTGTCCCTCAATAATAGTCTGTATAGACTCTAAATTCTTTAATTCAATATTTGCCTGAACAATATCTCCACGATATTCATGTCCCAAACCTACTGAAAGATCGATTTTTTTACTAATAAATGCGTCCAAGCTCAATAACTCACCCGGATAAATTCTTCTCACTGCTACTTTTGCTAATATCCAAGCAGAAAAAGAGACAGAACCCTCGCTTGAATTACCAGCAACTTTATCCATGACTGTAAAATGAATACTTCCATTAGAATCATCATTTAAGACTGTAACTTCATCCACAGAAGCCAGTATATCGCCCCTGAGCCACTTAATAGATCCAATTAAAGTAACTTCGTCGCAATGATATAATTTTTTTATCTGACCTTTAAGTAAATAATTTGTTTTGTCGATAGAGGATAAGCCAAAAGCTAGATTAAAAAAAAGAGATTGAAAAACAATAGAAAGAACAGCAATTTTGATTTTTCTGCTCAAAAAATAAACCTCCTCAACACAAGCCAAAGTACATAATAAATTTACTTAATATTTGCTGTAGCCGCTAACATTTGATCTGCAACACCCATTACTTTAGTTCCCATTTCATAAGCTCTTTGAGTGGTAATCATGTCAACCATACTATTAGCAACATTCACATTGGAACCCTCGAGGGCACCTTGTTGAACGAAGCCCATCCCGTTTTCTCCAGGAATACTCTGTATAGGACTTCCTGTCGCTAATGAGGCTTTATATAGACCCTCACCAGCCGCCATTAATCCTTGCTCATTTTGAAAATTAATAAGCTGAATTTGTCCTAAAATAGTTTCGCCTGCTGACGGAAGAAGTGCCTTCACTTCACCAGAATGATTAACGATTATATTCACAGCATTACTGGGTATCGTAATTTGAGGAATCATCTTAGAACCATTACTCAGCTGTAGTATGCCCTGTGCATCCACATGAAATGCTCCAGTACGAGTATACATAACGTCACCTTGAGGAGTAAGAACAGGAAAAAAACCAGTACCATCTATCATAAGGTCATAGGGATGGTAGGTCATCTTCACTGGTCCAGGCTCAAAAATCTTATGCGCAGCACCAACCTTAACTCCCATTCCAATTTGAATCCCTACTGGAGTTTGGCTATTCGCACCCAAAGAGGCGCCCGGCTCCTTCATCGTTTGATACATAAGATCCTGAAATTCTGTTCGAGTACGCTTATATCCATCTGTATTGACATTGGCTAAATCGTTAGCAATATTTTCGATCTTCGCTTGCTGCGCTTCTAACCCTGTTGCAGCTGCTGAAAGTGCTCGTATCATAATTTACCTACTTCATTAGCCTCTTTACCTAAAAGTTCTCCATAAGTTTTCAGTGCTTTAAGATCATGTTCAAAAAGACGATTCGCTTGAATCATACGAGTCATTTCCTCTATTGGATTTACATTTGATGATTCGAGAAAACCTTGCCGAACTTGAGTATGTTCTGGATTTACAATATTATTAGTGTCTTTATTTTCATAAAGTTGACCACCTAATTTTTTTAGCTTAGAGAGATCTTTAAATTCAATAATATTGATCTGCGAAATGAGGTTTTCTCCAGAGTAGATCTGACCATTAGCATTAATTCCAAAAAGCCCTCCGCGATCGCGCAAATTAATATAACGAGCCGAAAGACTATTTGAACCCATACTTAACCCAGCTGGCTCCTTTGAGAGGACGGGAAAACCTTCGACTGTTACCAACTTACCATCAGATGCTATTTTCAGATTACCTTGCCTGGTAAACTGAGCGCCATAGGGAGTGCTTACTTCAAAAAATCCCGGCCCATCTAGAGCGATATCCAATTGAGATTGTGTATTTCGTAAATTGCCCTGCCGAAAACTAGTATGAATTCCATCTGTAACAACGTAAGCTTGATCTCTACCATCTAAAGGATAGAAATCCTTATCTTTTATAGGACTTCGAGGGATATCTGCAGTATCATGCGTCCGCTCTACAGTAGCGAGATATTCTTTAAAAGTAGGAATATCCTTTTTAAATGCTGAAGTATCTGTGTTTGCTAAATTATTTGCTATAACATCGAGACTCTGAGACTGAGCAACCGCTCCAGCTGCTGCCGTCCACATTCCATTCGCCACAGCATCCCCCTTTTAAAATCTTTCATTCGCTCCTATTTATTATAATTCAAAATAACTTCAAAACCTAAATAAAAACTAAATAATTTATATTCTTACTATTTTCGTTGTTTAAATTAAAAACCAAAGCCTACTTTTGTCCCTAAATAGTTCATCCCGTATGGACTGTATGCTCCCTCTAAAGTGAGCATGAATGCTAAACTCGGAATTCTTAGGCATATGCCCATAAAAAAAAATGTATTTATCCCAATTCCATTCTGAGTAATGCTAATAGGGGAAATAGTTGGTATATTAGCAGGTAAATTAAATTCAGAAGGGTCCAAAGTTAATTGTGCACTGCCATACGTATATTGAAAGCCGACACCCAAATAAGGATCTGCAAAAGTCAACTTTTTTGAAATTAACAATTGTGGCGAGACAGTGGCAGTCTTCATACTCAGGCTTAAAGCACCTTCGTCAACAGTAAGAGAATTCAGATTATAAGATCCACGAATGGCCCAAGTAAGCCCTTCCTCAGGCGCCCAGAGAATAATTTTAAGATCCCCCCCAATTAGGAAACTTTTACCAATATAAGGAATGCTCGACAGAGGAGGAAGGAAAGATATTCCAACATCCACTCCCCGACTCAGACCTTTATGAAAGTGAAATTTCAATGAAGGCAAAATAGGCACTGTTGTTGGGGTATTTGAGTTGGTTATCGTTCCAATAAATGTTCCCAAAGCGCTAGACGGCTGCACTAGGGTCGATTCGATTCCAAAACTGAGACCGGTATCCATTGAAGTTGCTGGTTCATAGGAACGGTGATCCATAGATATTCCAATTGCCGTAACCATAGCATCGGCCATTACAGGAGTTAACAGACCATTAACGTCGGGAATATTAACTCCACCTAAGATGCCAGCTAAAGAAGTAGGGATATTCTGTAAAAAACAAAGTTGAATGATGCTCGCTATTTTCGTGACTCGACCCAACATTATTTTTTATACTATCATGAATGTAAAACAAAATATCGGGGAGATCTTTTAAGTAATTTAATTTAAAAATCCAAAGTTCCTTGTGGCAAATATCGCCAAATGGCAAGCTGCGGGATAGCACTTGAACCGACAAGAATATAGGTTCCAAACGAATCTACTTGTAGTGAGAGAGTTGAAGGTGTTACTGCAGGTATATCTGTGACTACAATTCCTTTAAAATTAAATGTAGTATCTAATGTCCCATCAAAATGGATACGCCAAATTGCTGCCGCTGAACTTCCTAAGACGCTAAACCCGCCAATAACATAAGCTTGATTGAGAGTGTCCACTAACAACGAGAAGGCGCTATCGTGAATACCTGCACCCAACGTAACGCCATCTGCTGCAGAATAAGTAATATGAAGCGGGGATCCACCATTAAACGAAGAGTCAAAAGCCCCAGTATCTAGATAGCGCCATAGCGCAAGTTCATTTCCACCGAGATTGTTTTCACTAGATCCTGAAATAACATAATTTCCATTAGAGTCAATTTTAAGACTATTAGCTACTTCGGCTAAATGAGCCCCAAATCCATTTGCAGCTCCCACTGAGCCAGAAATAACCACACCATTAATTCCAAAACTACTATCTGGTATTCCACTAGGTTGTATTTTCCAAACAGCTAAACGTTGCCCTATCAAAGTAGAATCTAAACTAACTCCAGCAATGACTAGATTTCCAAATAAATCTAATTGAATAGAATTTCCACTGTCATTCTCAAAACCAAATGTTGCACCGGCAGCTCCAGTCGCTCCGCTTCTATAAACTCCTGGAATTCCTCCCTGAGGATTAAAACTTGAATCTAATCCACTTCCATCTGAGTTAATTTTGGTAACAAAAAACTCTTTTCCATTATTGCTGTCTTGAGCTTGGCCAGTCACAAAAATATTAGATTGAACATCCAATTGCATCGCTTTAGGCTGATCTATAAATGGAGAATTCCGCCCCGCTATGGAGCCTAAACTATAAACTCCCGAGGAAGCTAACCCAAAAGTTGTATCAATAGTCCCATTTGGATTAAACCTCCAAAGAGTCAATTCTACATCTGGAGTAACCGAATTATCTTTACTGGTACCCAAAATTAAGTAGCGCCCTGAAGAGTCAATCAGAAAATCGACAACAGAATCAACACCAGTCCCAGCTGCCCTGCCTGTCGCGCTTCCCACTTCATACACATACCCATGAGGAGAATTAAAAGTACTATCCAAAGTTCCATCGGGAAAATACCGCCAAAGAATGACTACTTGGTCTCCCGCTGCATTCTTACTTGTTCCTGCAACGACATAGCGTCCACTCGAATCAATTTTCATTTGAACACCCTTATCAAAAGGTGTGGCCCATCCAGCCGTAGAAGCAGTGGCCGATGAAACAATATAACCATTGCCGACGTTAAAATGCTGAATCATTGAAATCGCAGGAGTACAATACGTGGTCTGAGCAGACACTAACGTTCCTTTCAAATAAACTGAAGTTTCCTTATTTGAAAGTGCAGTTGGAATAGTATATGTCACAGATGAAAAAGTGGCCACGCCCCCTTCTAAAGTCTGAGGATTAGGATTAACAATCAGAATTCCAGAGTCAATTTTTGAGCATTTTGAATCTGAAAATGCTTGAAGTGAAACAGAATCGGAAAAATCAGCGAACAAGGTTAGAGAAGAGTTGAACTCAAAAACACTAAAAGCAGGTGATGGAATAATAGGCATGCCATTATAAGCAAAAATATTGCCAGCTGTGATACTAAACAGATAGTTAGTACTTCCATTCTGGCTTACAGAACATCCCAGAAAAAAGGAAGCTATTGGCAAAAATAAATAAAGGAAAATTTTCTTCTTCATAGAAATAACCTTAAATCTCGAGAGGAATTCCTCTTTAGTATAATCGAAAAAGAGATTAAAATATATGACAATAATAATATCAAAAAAACTAATATCAACAATTAGTTAACGATGTTATATTGAGCGCAAGATGATTAAACTTCTCGGCAAACCAGTTGCTGACTCGATCCTGGCGAAAGTACTTAAAAGAACTCAAAATTTTACACAGAAATGGAATCGCCCCCCTCAACTCGCAGTAGTCATCGTAGGCGAAGACCCGGCGAGCATCCTTTATACGCGCAAAAAGGAACAAAAAGCAAAAGAGCTTGGAATGGATCACCGAACTATTGCTCTCCCTGCTACTGCTTCTCCAGCATTTGTTTACTCAGTAATTCAAGAACTCAATCAAGATCGAGATGTTGATGGAATATTAATACAGAGACCTTTACCTAGAAGTTTCTTTGAAGGAGAAGTTTTATTTTGGATCTCACCTGAAAAAGATGTTGACGCATTTCACCCGCTGAACGCAGGAAAGTTGTTTTTAGGATTTCCTATTTTTTTACCCTGTACTCCTTCTGGAGTCATGACGTTACTGGAGTACTATCAGATATCTCCCAGAGGGAAAATCGCGTGTGTCATCGGTAGAAGCTCGATAGTGGGAAAGCCTATGGTAGCACTCCTTACACAAGCCGATGCTACCGTTATCCATTGCAACAGCAAAACGCCTCAACTTTCAAAACTCACCCAACAAGCTGACATACTCATCGTAGCAGCTGGAAAAATGGAATTTATCAATAAAGACTATGTGCAGAAGGGTGCTACAGTAATTGACGTTGGAATCCACCGCGATTCGAAAGGAAAAATCGTCGGTGATGTACTCTTTGAGGATGTTGCTACGAAAGCAAGCGCAATCACTCCGGTTCCCGGAGGAATAGGTGTGATGACCATTGCCCTTTTAATGCAAAATACGATTACTGCTGCTGAGCTCAGGAAAAAGATATAAATATTCTAAATTTTTTCAACGTAGTTTGAATAAGATTCTGAATCAATCAAAAGATCGGTAGAATGAGAATCAGTCATTTCTATTTTAAGCATCCATGCCCTTCCATGAGGATCCTGATTCACTAAAGAGGGATCTTCTACCAGATGTGCATTTACAGCTAAAATCTTGCCTGCAACTGGAGCATATAAATCCGAAACCGCCTTGATACTTTCCACAACCCCAAAGGTCTCACCTTGCTTCAAAACACGACCTACAGTTGGCAGTTCGACATAAACAATATCACCCAACGCCTTTTGAGCGTGATCAGTAATTCCAATCGTTACTGTTTCTCCCTCTATTTTTGCCCATTCATGTTCTTTCGTATATTTAAGATCATTAGGAAATCGCATAAGGCCTCTTATAAAATGGAGTTGCTACAACTTCTGCAGAATATTTATTATGGCGTATTTCAATTGTCAGTTTCGTTCCTATCTTACTAGAATCGATATCAACGTAACCTATACCAATCGCTCGATTAAGGGAAGGAGATTGACTTCCGCTAGTGACTTCTCCAATCCTTTGAGTTCCCTCTTCATTGTAAATCAGGTAACCATGACGAGGTATACCCTTCTCTAATAATTTAAATCCAATGAGTTTGCGATTAAGTCCCCGTTGTGAAGCTTCTAATATCCGATCACGCCCAATAAAGTCGGCTTTATTTAATTTCACTACCCATCCTAAACCCGCCTCTAATGGCAAGGTTTCATCCGTTAACTCATTTCCATAAAGCGGATACTTCATCTCTAACCGAAGAGTATCGCGAGCTCCCAATCCACAAGGCCGAAGACCATCAGTCTGACCGGCTTCCATTAAAGCTCGCCAAACTTCTGGACCACTATTCCAGTCTATATAAATCTCAAAACCATCTTCACCGGTGTACCCAGTCCTTGCAAAAATAGCTGGTATATTATTTAAAACAACGCCCTCAGAAAACCAATAGGTCTTTACTTTCTCAAGAGCGGTTTCTGTAATTTTACTTAAAATAGACCTAGATTTTGGACCTTGAATAGCTATTTGACTATAACGAGCGCTTTCATTGGTGACTTGAAGATCTCCCCATTGATATTGATATTCGTTATAAACAGTAACCATATGATTAAAGTCTTTTTCGGTATTGCTCGCATTGACAACTACCAGAAAACGATCAAAAGCACGTCGGTATATTACAAGATCATCTACCGCCCCGCCGTTTAGATTACACATAACAGAATAAATTGCCTGGCCAACAGACATATTCTTTACATCGTTACTTACTAGAAAATCCAAATAACTTCCGGAGTCAGCTCCTTGGACATGAATTTCTCCCATATGACTTACATCAAAAATTCCGGCGTTCATCCTACAATTAAGATGCTCGTCAATAATCCCAGCATATTGAACTGGAAGTTCCCACCCTCCAAAATCAACCAATCTGGCCCCTAATTTCTGATGCTCACCAAAAAGAGACGTTCTTTTCAACATGATAAACACATCTACACTTCTGAGAAGGAGCTGTCCAGAGGCTAGAATTTCAAGAGTAGCTACCAGAATCTTCGACTATCAAACAAGAACAAACTAAATTTCTATCACCCAGCACATTATTAATGCGCCCTACAGATGGCCAAAATTTATTTTCACGCACCCATGGTGCCGGAAATACCGCTCTCTCTCTAGAATACGGATACGACCACGCTGAATTTGTTACCTGTTG